>CAJAOB010000501.1 GCA_903941205.1 uncultured Burkholderiales bacterium
GAAAATATGCTGACGCATACCACTCTCCTTTCTTTCATAAAGCGCTTGAAGTTTTCTGGTTCACACGATGCCGGCCCGGGCGGACTGGTCATCGCACACAGCGGGTGCGGCTTGTCAGGTGGCCGCGCTCAGGGCGCAGTCCCCTTGGTGCCAGCCTGGTAACGCCCGATCGCCCGACGCGCCGAGGCGCCATCCATGCCGCTGACCGGGTCGGGGTTCTCGCCGGCCTTCGGGTTGAGGGTGCTTTGCGAGCGGGCTTGCCGGACCGCATCGCCGAAGCGCTTGTCATATTCGGGCGTGGTCGACGCGCAAGCGGTCAGCAGGGCCAGCAGCGACAACAGTGAGATACCCAGACTCAAGGACAGGAGCGCCTTCAGGGCGACCCGTGCGAGGCGGGGCAGCTCGGGGGTGGTAACGGGGTGGTCAGGGGTCGTCATCATTTGCTTTCAGGAGCGGCAGCGCTCATGGCGGGTTGGGTCGGGCTCGCAGCGGCGGGTGAGGTTTCGGCAGGCACTGCGGCAGCTCGCGGTGCGGGGGTCTGGGCCGGGCCTTGGCCCTTGCCTTCGGCCAGGCCCATGAACAGCACTTCCGCCCGGTTGGGCTCCACCAGGTTGTCGGTGGGCAACATCACCGCTTTGACCAAGGGCTTGACCAGGCGCGGGGTCACGACAAACAGCAACTCGGTCTGCTCTTTCTGGAACTCGGTCGAGCGAAACAGGGCGCCCAGCACGGGCACGTCGCCCAGACCCGGAAAACGGCTGATGGTTTCGCTGATGTTGTTGCGGATCAGACCGGCAATCGCAAAGCTCTGGCCGTCATTGAGCTGCACCGTGGTGTCAACGGTGCGGGCCGTGATGGAAGGCAGCACGGCGGTGGCGCCGCCGATGGTCGAAAACGATGCGCCGGATTGCGCCAGCTCCGAGACTTCAGACATCAGCTTCAGATTGATGCGGCTGCCGTCGAGCACGGTCGGCATGAACTTCAGGATCACGCCGAACTGCTTTTCTTCAAGCGTGTTGGCGCCGCCACTTTGCGGCACCGGAATGAAGATCCGACCGCCCGAGTTGAAGCCAGCCGATTGGCCGCTGATGGCCATGATGTTGGGCTCGGCCAGGATGCGGATCAGGCCGTCGCGCTTTTGCGCATCAATGCCCAGCAAGGTCGCATTGCCCGCTGCCGGGGGCACGCCCGCAATACCGCTCAGGCTGGCGCCAGCAACAGCGCCCAGCCCGCCAGCAGCGGTGCCGCTGAGGTCCAGGGCGCCGGTGACCTTGGCCATGGCGGCCGGCGCGCCGCCAAAGACGCCCGAGAAAAACCGGGCGCTTCCACCCGACGAAAGCAGGCGGGTGTAGTCGATGCCAAAGCGGTCGAGCAAGGTCTTGCTGACCTCGGCAATCTTGACTTCGAGCATGACTTGCTGCGGTGAGCTCACGCGCAGCAGGTTCACCACCTTCTTGCCGTCGCCATAAGAGTTGGCCAGGGTCAGGATCTCGTCAAGCTTGGCCGCGTCACTGACCTTGCCGCTGAGCACCAGCGAGCTTTCGGCACCCAGCACCCGGATGCCGGTTTCCTCGGGCATGAGTTCCTTGAGCTGCGCCTGCAGCGTGCCCGGGTCCACCGTGACGATGATGTCGCGCACAAAGCATTCGCCGCTGGCGCTTTGCAGCACCACGTTCATGGAGCCGGGCTTTTTGCCCAGAAAGAACAACTCGGTCGGGCTGAGCAAGGTGATGTCAACATCGGCCACACCGTCAGAGCCCGCCGCAGCCTGCACGCGGGAGCCGGCCGCACGGTCGTCGCTGGCCACCGGCAGGGGCGCAGCCGCACGGCGCACACCCTGGCCACCGACCACCATGCGCACAATGGGCATGGGCAGCCGGATCACGCTGGACTTGCCCAGCGTCACGTGGCTGGGCGCGTCCAGCACAACCGACACGCAGGGCTGAAGCCGGCTTGCCAATGGCGGGCCGGAGGGCGCGCTTGATGACATGCCGGATGCCGTACCTGCAGACGCGGCCGGCGCCGCAGCGGCGACCACGGCGATGCGCGGCGCGGCCAGGCGTGCAGTTGCTGGCGCTGCGGGCGCGGCCCTGGCTGCCGCAGACGCTGCCAGCGCCTCAGATGCCACGGGCCCGGCGAGCGCCACCGCGCTCTGCGGGGCAGCCTGCGGGGCGACCTGAACAAGGGGCGGCATCACGGCCGACAGCATCGGCTGCGCTGGCGCTTGCGGCGGCATTGCGCCGGCCAGCACGGTCGCCAGCACGGTGAGTTTGTGGTCGAATTTCAATGGGTTTTCCTCGTCATTTGTCTGCGTGCGTTGGAGCCGGGCAGCCAGGCGTTAGAAGCAATTCAGGGCGATTGCGCCGTTCTGGATCACCTCGACGCAGGGCCGGGGCGCAGCCACGGCTGGCGCGGCGCTGGTGGTGGGGACGGCCGACGCGGCGCTGGCCGTGGGGGCGGCCGGTCGGGGCTTGCCGGTAGCCACCGGGCCGGCTTTGACGGCGAGGAGCTTTGCGTCGCCCAGCAGCTCGTTTTTGGTGATTCCGCGGGTAGCCACGGTCTGCTTGTCCACCTGGTTGCGAAGCACCAGCGACAAGGTGCCGACGCTGCGCGCCAGGTCGAGTTTTTCGGAGTCCTGCAAACTGAGCTCGAGCGTCACGGCGCTGACCACGCGCGGCTTGGTGTCGTCGCGGCCCGCCTCCTGGGCGACGGCCAGCACCAGCACACGCTCGAGCACGGTCTTGCTGATCTGCCGGCTGCCTTCGCCCTGAGCTTGCTCTTGCTGGGCGTTGACCATCACGTCCACGTAATTGCCAGGCAAGGCAAAACCCGCCACGCCGACCACGTCGTTCACGCGCACCGTCATGGCCCGCTTGCCCTCGGCGATCACGGCTGACAAGCCGCCCTGCGCGCCGGGCGGCGCGAGCTTGCGCTCGACCACGGCCTCGCCGCGCATGATGGCCACCTTGGCGACGCGCTCCTGCACCTCCTTGATGTCCGCAAACGCACCCGCCGGCACCGATGCGCTGGGCCAGTCCAGCAAGGTGAGCGACTGCGGATTGACCTTGCCGCCGATTTCAATGTCCGTGGCCGCAACGACCACCTTGTTGGATGCCAGGGTCTGGCGCGACGCCATGTTGGCGGCGTAAACCGCCGCAGTCAGTCCAATCAAGAGGGCCACAAACAGCAGACCAAATGCCTTGAGGTTTTTCATGGGATGTTCCGGTTCGCGGGAGTTGCGCAGATCTGAGGAGGAAAGAGAAGGCGGCTGCGAGGCGTTTCAGGCATAGCCCAATTGGTTCGCAAGTACGTAAGCCAGCGTGCCCAGGCTGATGCTCACGGCATAAGGCATGCGGCCGATTGACGCGGCCGGCGGCATGACGGCGCCAGGCCTGAAGCCGCCGATGGTGGAAAGGATCAGGGATTGCACGGCGCGCCTGGCATTGCCCGCCATGCGCAGCAGCGAGTGCGTCCAGAGTCCATAAACCAGGGCCGCCACGCCGCCAAAGGCGAACACGAAAAGCACTGCGTAAAGCGTGCTGTACAGGCCCAGAAACGCACCCACCATGGCCATCAGCTTGACATCGCCAGCGCCCATCACCCCAAGCACGTAAAGCGGCAACATGAAGCAAAGGCCCAGGGCCATGCCGCCCAGCGCCCAGCCGAATCCGAGCCGTGGCGAGAACGGCACCACCACGCTGTACGCCAGCGCAAATGCCGTCCCGCCCAGGGTCAGCCAGTTCGGAATGCGGTAAGTGCGGCAATCGCTCACAGAGGCCAGCACCAGCAGGGTGAACAAGATGCTGTAACGCGGATCGCTCAACAGCATCCGCAGCAGCTCAAAGAAGGCATCAAGGTGGTTCACAGCCATAACCCCTCAATGCACCGGAACGCCAAGAGCCGGCAGCCGGGCGCTGACCGCCAGGCGAGTCAGGCGGCTTTGCGGAGCACCAGCACGACCAGCATCAGAACGGCGGCAAGCAATGAAGCCAGCAGCACAAACTCGGGCCACGAACCGCCCGCCTCGTCCAAAAGAAAGCTCGCGAACGTGCGGGGCATCAACGCGACTGAGGGCATGGGTTTCTCCGGATCTGGTTTTCATGGCTGCGTGTGACGTTTATGAAAATGACTATCTATTCAATTTGATGAATGAACTGTAGTCACTGTCTTTAACGTTTACATGAGCGAACCATCCCTATTTGGCAGGTACAAAACAACGTGTTTTATTCGTACGTCGTAGTACAAATCAACCCTATTCCAGGCGCAGCGAAGCGCACCGCGCCAGGGCGGCGGGCCTGCGTTCAGGGGTTGGTCAAAGCCGGGGGGGTGTCGCAGGCGCCGTCAGCGCACCGCTCCCGCGGGGCTCAGGAGACGATGTAGGCGGCCGAGCCGACCGCCAGGAGCTTGCCGTCTGCGCCATGAAAAGCCATTCGCGTGCTGGCCACGCGCGAGCCGAGGCGAAGCACCTCGGCATGCAGGTCAAAGTGTTTGCTGATGCCGGGGCGCAGGTAGTCGATGCGCAGGTCAATCGTGCCGAGCTTGGAAAAGCGCTGCAAGCGCTGAGCCGGCGTTTCATCAAGGTGACGGGCGCCTATGGCCGCCATCACGGCCAGACCGCCCAGCGCGTCGAGCGCAGCGCTGATGACGCCGCCGTGAACCTGGTTGTGCGCATAGTGGCCCACCAGTTCGGGCCGCATCACAATACGCGCCGCCACGCGCTCCGCCTGAACCGACGTGACCTTGAGTCCGAGCAACTTGTTGAAGACCAGCTTTTCTTCAAACAGCTCGGTCAGGCTGGCGATGTAGTCGGGTTCAAAAACCACGGGAGCGGCGACAGCGGCCAGGCGGGTAGGAGTCATGAACGCATTGTCGCGCAGCGACTGTGCAGGCCCATTCAGACCTTGGAGAAATCGGGCTTGCGCTTTTCCATGAAGGCCGTGAAAGCCTCGCGCGCAGCGGGCTCGGTCAGCATGCGCCCGAAACTCGCGCCCTCTTGCGCCATGCGCTCGGCGATCAAAGGCGCGTTGCTCAGTTTCATCAGGCGCTTGGTCTCCACCAGTGCCGACAAGGGCTTGGCGGCGAGCTTTTTCGCCTGCACCCGGGCCAGCGCGTTGGCTTCAGCCGGCGGCACGATGCGGTTGATCAGCCCCAGTTCAAGCGCAGTTTCAGCCATGAAGGGCTCACCGAGCATCAGCAATTCAGCAGCGCGCTGATGCCCCATGAGTTGTGGCACCAGCAGGCTCGAGGCGGCCTCCGGGCACAGACCCAGATTGACGAAGGGCATGGAAAACGCCGCGTTGTCGCCGGCATAGACCAGGTCGCAATGCAGCAGCATCGTGGTGCCAATACCGACCGCCGGCCCGCACACGGCGGCGACGATCGGTTTGGCAAACTGGCTGATGCCGCGCAAGAAGCGGAACACCGGCGCATCGCTGCCGCTGGGCGGCGCACTCAGGAAGTCGCCAATGTCATTGCCCGCCGAAAAAATCAGCTCATGGCCTTGAATCACCACCACCCGCACCGCCGCATCGGCACTGGCGCTGGCCAGCGCGTCGGCCATCGCAGCGTACATCGCCGAGGTGATGGAGTTCTTGCGCTCCGTCCGGTTGATGGTGAGGGTCATCACCGAGTCTTCGGTGTGAACCAGGATGTCTTGAGGGGCAGCGGCTTGGGTCATGAAAGTCTCTTTGGAAAATTGACAGCTTGGAATAGGGCAAGGGAAACGACTAGGGGATATGCGAAGGGAAAGAGTGAAGGGTCGTGGCGCACAACAAAGCGAAAACCGGGCTCAAGGGCGGGCCTGAACGGCTGCGTCACCTGCACGGCAAAGCGCTGGCGCGGGAAGCCCCCGCTTGCCAAGCGCCAGCCTGTGTGTCCGGGTCGGCGCATTTTCCACGGCTACTCCTTGTAGTAGACGATTTGTTGCGTGGTGGCCAGCAAGGCACCGGCTTCAGACCATAGCTGTGCGCTCTGGTCGAAGAAACCCTTGTAAAAAGTCTGGGCACTGGCCTGACCCAGCAAATACCCACTGCCGCTGCGGGACAGTTCGCTGGTATCCGCATGGAAATACACCGTCATGGACACGGTTCCGGCCGGCACCCGAAGAGCGCGGCGCAGCCAGACGCGCGGATAAAAAGCGTCGGCCATGGCGGTGAGCGCGGGGAAATCCAGCGGCCGGGGCGGCGCGTCGCGCAGCCACAGCTGGCTCAGGCTGTCGTCGCCGCGACCGTCCAGCAGCTGCGGCAGCGGCCCGCGCACCGGCCGCAGCTCGTAGCGATCAAGCCAGGCCGGAGCGCCCGGCCGTGTTTGCACAGCGCACTCTTGCGGGCAAGCCACCGCAGGGATCGGCGTATCCTGGCTGCCCCAGGTTGAGCGCCGTACGGCCGTCACGGCCGTGGCCGTCATGAACACGCTGGCCGCGCCGGTTGCATCGGGCTGCGTGAGCTCGATAGACCAGTGCTGGGTCGAGCGGTTGGTGCGCACCGGTCGCGCCGTGATCTGAAAATCACCCGGGCCGACAGCGGCCGCGTAGTTGACCGTCAGTGACAGCGGCTCGCCCAGGCGCGCCGGATGCTGCATCAGCGCCTGCACGGCGATGGCCGCCGTGGTGCCGCCGAAAGGCCCGACCATGTTCCAGTAAGCCGCGCTGCTGCTGCCGGCGAAGGCGTCAGGCGCGTGAGCGCCCAAGGGCTGCAAGGCCAGAGCCTGATCGAAAGGATGGCTGCTTTTGCGCTCTTGCAAGCTCGCCGCCACGCTCGCGGCCGTTGCGGCCGGCACGCCCTCAAACACGCTCGAAAATCCCGGCGGCACCCTGGCCCATGCCCACGCACATGGTCACCATGCCGTATTTCAGCTGATGGCGCTGCAAGGCATGGATGACGGTGGCCGCACGAATGGCGCCCGTGGCGCCCAGCGGATGACCCAGCGCAATCGCGCCGCCCATGGGGTTGACCTTGGCCGCATCCAGGCCCAGGGTGTTGATGACCGCCAGCGACTGTGCGGCAAATGCCTCATTGAGCTCGAACCAGTCGATGTCGTCTTGCCTGAGGCCCGCGTAAGCCAGCGCAGCCGGACTCGCCTCGATCGGGCCGATGCCCATGAGGTGCGGCGGCACGCCCCTGCTGGCGTAGCTCACAAAGCGCGCCAGCGGTTTCAGGCCATGGGCTTTGATGGCCTTTTCGCTGGCCAGGATCAGCGCGCCGGCGCCGTCGGAGGTTTGCGAAGAATTGCCCGCGGTGACCGAGCCGCGGGCGGCAAACACCGTCTTGAGCTTGGCCAGCCCCTGCATGGAGGTGTCGGCGCGCGGGCCTTCGTCAAGGCTGACCGTGCGGGGGCTGACATCGACCTCGCCGGTAGCCAGGCGGGGGCTGCGCTCGGTGACTTCGACCGGGGTGATCTCGGCCGTGAATTCACCGGCCTGCTGCGCCTTCAAGGCCCGGGCATGCGACTCGCACGCGAAGGCGTCCTGCGCCTCGCGCGAGACCTTCCACTGCTGCGCCACCTTCTCGGCGGTCAGGCCCATGCCGTAGGCAATGCCGATGTTCTCGTCGTTGGTGAACATGGCCGGCGACAAAGAGGGCGAATTGCCCGACATGGGCACCATGCTCATGCTCTCAACGCCAGCGGCGATCATGAGCTCGGCCTCGCCAACCCGGATGCGGTCCGCCGCCATCTGCACCGCCGACAAGCCGGAGGCACAAAAGCGGTTCACGGTCACGCCGCCCACGCTGGTCGGCAAACCCGCCAGCACCGCACCAATGCGGGCAATGTTCAGTCCCTGCGGCCCTTCGGGAATGGCGCAGCCGCAAATGATGTCTTCAATCGCCCGGGGGTCGAGCGTGGGCACCTGGGCCAACGCAGCACGCAGCGCGTGAACCAGCAAGTCGTCAGGCCGGGTATGACGGAAAAAGCCTCGCTGCGAGCGCCCGATGGGCGTGCGGGTGGCGGCGACGATGTAGGCATCCTGGAGTTGTTTGGGCATGGGGGCTTTCAGGTATTTTTCGGTAAGAGGGGGCGTGGGGCGTGGAGTGAGGGTCTGCTCAGCGCAAACAGCCCCCATCCCTGCCTTCCCCCAAAGGGGGAAGGAGTGAAGAGGACCCGGCGTCAAGCCGGGCTGGCGGGTCATTGGCTTGCAAGGCATTCACGCCAGGGGCGAAGGCAGGACCAGGAACCACCGCCGGCGAAATACCGGATTCAAGCCCCTTCCCCCTCTGGGGGAAGACCGGGATGGGGGCAGCGCCCGGCAGCGCACCGAGTTCCAACTCCTTAACCCCGCCAGGAAAGGCAGGACCAGGAGCCACCGCCGGCAGGACACTGGATTCAAGCCCCTTCCCCCTCTGGGGGAAGGCTGGGATGGGGGCAGCCGCCGCTTGCAAGAGCTGCAGCCGTTCCAGCACCACCAGCAGCACGCCTTCGGTATGGCTCAGCGCTTCATTGGCATGAAAGCGCAGTACCTCGAAGCCCAGCGACTTGAAAAATTCATCCCGTCGCTGGTCATACGCTTGCTGCCCGGCATGCTGGCCGCCGTCGATTTCAACAATCAGGCGGGGCGACAGGCAGGCGAAGTCGGCGATGAAGGGGCCTTGCGGATGCTGGCGCCGGAACTTGACGCCGAGTTGCTCGCTGCGCAGGCCGCGCCAGACGGCTTGTTCGGCGTCTGTCATGCCGCGTCGCAAAGTACGGGCAAAGTCCTGCGCGCGCCTGCTTGCCTGGTGTTGCATGCTGCGTTGACAGGTGGGCTTTTGAAGGCGCGGGCTGGCGTTCATCTCAGTTGCGCAGTGGCTTGCCTGTGCTCATCATCCCCATGATGCGTTCCTGCGTCCGGGGATGCTCGATCAGCGAGCAAAAGGCCTTGCGTTCGAGCGCCATGAGGTAGTCCTCGCTGACCAGCGAGCCGGCATCCACGTCGCCGCCGCAGACCACGCTGGCGATCAGGCTGGAGATGTGAAAGTCGTGCGCGCTGATGAAGCCGCCGTCGCGCATGTTGAGCAGCTGGCCCTTGATGGTGGCAATGCCGCTGCGGCCGGCCACGGCGAACAGGCGCTTGTGCGGGGCGCGGTAGCCCGAGGCGTGCATCGCCTTGGCTTCATTCAGGGCGACGTAGAGCAACTCGTCCTTGTTCGCCACGATCACATCGCTGTCCAGCAAATAACCGAGCTTGCGACTTTCGTGGGCGCTGGTGCCAACCTTGGCCATGGCGGCGGCGGCGAATCCTTCGGTGAGGAAGGGCAAGACATCCTTGTTGCTCGAGGCCTGCGCGTTCTCGGCGGCGCGGCGCGCAATGTAGGTCAAACCGCCGGCGCCCGGCACCAGGCCCACGCCGACTTCGACCAGACCCATATAGCTTTCCATGGCCGCCACGCGCCGGGCCGAATGCACGGCGATTTCGCAGCCGCCACCCAGGGCCATGCCGCGCACCGCCGAGACCACCGGGACGGCGGCGTAGCGCAGCTTGAGCATGACTTTTTGCAGCTCGGCTTCTGCGCCCTCAACGGCCGCCACACCCAGCATCATGAAGGCCGGCAGCATGGCTTGCAGGTCAGCGCCGACCGAGAACATGCTGTCGTTGGACCAGATCACGAGGCCCTGGTAGCCGGCTTCAGCGAGGTCCACACCGCGCGCCAGACCGCTTGCCACTTCGGTGCTGATCGCGTGCATCTTGGTCTTGATGCTGGCGATGACGACCTCATCGTCCAGCGTCCAGAGCCGGATGGCGGCGTTCTCGTAAAGCGTCTTGCCGGCCGTCGCGGGCGAGGCGGCTTCGGCGCCGCGCACGTCCTCGGGAAAGTGCTGGCGCGCATAGACCGGTAACTGCCGGCGGGGAATGAACTTTTGCGCGGCCGGACTCCAGGAGCCCGCTGGCGTGTGAACGCCGCCGGCATCGGCCACCGGGCCCTTGAAAACCCAGGCCGGCAAGGGCGCGCTGCACAGCGCCTGACCCGCGTCAATGTCTTCCTGAATCCAGCGGGCCACTTGCAGCCAGCCGGCTTCCTGCCACAGCTCGAACGGCCCTTGCTGGCTGCCAAAGCCCCAGCGCGCGGCAAAGTCGATGTCGCGTGCGGTCTCGGCAATGTCTTGCAGGTGAACGGCGGCGTAATGCAGCTGGTCGCGCAAAATTGCCCAGAGGAAACGCGGCTCAGCGCCTTCGGCCTCGCGCAGCAGCTTCAGGCGCTCGCCCGCCGGCCTTTGCAGCATGCGCCCGACCACGTCGTTGGCCTTGGCGCCGGCCGGCACATAGGCCATGGTCTGAGGGTCCAGCCGCAAGATTTCACGACCGTTTTTCTTGTAAAAACCCGCCCCGGTTTTCTGCCCCAGGCTCTTGGCCTCTAGCAGCTTGGCAAGCACCGGCGGCGTGCTGTAGATCGCGGCAAACGGGTCTTCAATCTTGCCGGGGCCGAGCTTGTCTTGCAGGGTCTTGATGACGTGGGCCATGGTGTCCAGACCGACCACGTCCGCGGTGCGGAAGGTGCCCGAGCTGGCCCGCCCGAGTTTCTTGCCGGTCAGGTCGTCGACCACGTCATAGCTCAAGCCGAACTTGTCGGCCTCGTGCATGGTCGCCAGCATGCCGGCAATGCCGACCCGGTTGGCCACGAAGTTGGGCGTGTCGAGCGCGCGAATCACGCCCTTGCCGAGGGTGCTGGTGACAAAAGTCTCCAGGTCGTCGAGCACCTGCGGACCGGTGCTGGGGGTGTTGATCAACTCGACCAGCGCCATGTAGCGCGGCGGGTTGAAGAAATGGATGCCGCAAAAGCGCGGCTTGATCGCCTCCGGCAGGGCTTGGCTGAGCTCGGTGATCGACAGGCCCGAGGTGTTGCTGGCGACGATGGCGCGGGGGTTGATGAAGGGCGCGATTTTTTGGTAGAGCTCGAGCTTCCAGTCCATGCGCTCGGCAATCGCCTCGATGATCAGATCGCAACCCTTGAGCACGTTCATGTGCTCTTCGTAGTTGCCTTGATCGATCAGCGCCGCGTCTTCCGGCACGCCCAGCGGCGCCGGCTTGAGCTTTTTCAGACCCTCGATGGCCCGCGTCACGATACCGTTCTTGGGGCCCTCCGTGGCCGGCAGGTCAAAAAGCACCACCGGCACCTTGAGATTGACGAGATGGGCGGCGATCTGCGCGCCCATGACGCCCGCGCCGAGCACAGCGACTTTTTTCACTTGAAAACGTGACATGAACTTGTTCCGGGTTTACCGAGTTGGGGAAAAGGGTCTGACGCGCTATGCAGCGGCTTTCAGCGCCGAGAACTACTGCACGCGCTGCCAGGTTTGCGTGCGGTAGAACGGCCCGATGTAGCCACGCACCTGCAACCGCTTGCCACCTTCGACGGGCACCAGCCGCAGCTTGTAGACCTTGCCATTTTCGGGGTCGAGAATCGTGCCGCCTTCCCAGACTTCTTCGCCGCTGGCCTTGACGGCGTCGCGGATGATTTCCATGCCGACCTTGGGCTTGTCCTTGCGGTCATCGGTGCACAAAGAGCAGTTGGGCTCCTTGCTGCTGCTGATCAAGCTGCGCGCCACCACGCCGTTGAGGCCGCCCTTGCCGTTGTCCTTGATGCTGATTTCAGCCTTGGCCTCGCCGGTGCCGTCGTCAATGCTGCGCCAGACGCCGGCCGGGGTCATCTGGGCCAGGGCCGGCAGCGCGAGGGTGGCTAGAAGCGATATGAGTGTCTTTTTCATGATGTTCCTGTGGCTTTATTAAGAGTGGTTGCGGCGGCAAGCTTTACGGTGTGTCAAGCCAGCGCCTCGTCAGTTTCCATCAGCGACTTCGCGCCGGCGCGGGCGGTGCGCATCAAGGTGGCGGTTTCGGGCATCAGCTTGGCGAAGTAAAAGCGCGCCGTCTGCAACTTGCCCACATAGAACTTGTCGGCATTGCCGGCCGCGATCTCGCGCAAGGCGGTCTGTGCCATCAGCGCAAAGAAATAGCCAAACACAAGGTGCCCGGCCACGCGAAGGTAGTCGACCGCGGCTGCGCCCACTTCGTCGGGGTTCTGGAAACCCTTGAACCCGATCTCGGTGGTGAACTTGGTGATCTGCTCGCCCAGTTGCGCCAGCGGGTTGATGAACTCAGCCATCTTTTCGTTGACGCCCTCTTCGGCCACCAGCGCTTCAACGAGCTTGCCGAATTTCTTCAGGGTGGCGCCGTTGTTACCCAGGATTTTGCGGCCCAGCAAGTCGAGCGACTGGATGGTGTTGGTGCCTTCATAAATCAGGTTGATGCGGTTGTCGCGCACATGCTGCTCCATGCCCCATTCCTTGATGAAGCCGTGGCCGCCAAACACCTGCATGCAGGCATTGGTGGCGATGTGGCCGTTGTCCGTCAAAAAGGCTTTGACGATGGGCGTGAGCAAGGCGACCATCTCGGCTGCATCCTTGCGCACTTTCTCGTCCGGATGGTGAACTTCCTTTTCGAGCAGCATGGTGCAAAACATGATCAGGGCGCGGCCACCTTCGGCATAGGCCTTGGCTGTCAGCAGCATCTTGCGCACATCGGGATGGACGATGATCGGATCGGCCGCCTTGTCCTTGGCCTTGACACCGGACAGCGAGCGCATCTGGATGCGGTCCTTGGCATAGGCCAGCGCATTTTGAAAAGCCACCTCGGACAGACCCACCGACTGGTTGCCCACGCCAAGCCGCGCCGCATTCATCATGACGAACATGGCGGCCAGGCCCTTGTGCGGCTGACCCACCATGCTGCCCACGGCGCCATCGAGCACCATCTGGCAGGTGGAATTGCCGTGAATGCCCATCTTGTGCTCGAGGCCGCCGCAATAAATGCCGTTGCGCGCACCAAGTGATCCGTCCGCGTTGATGTTGAACTTGGGCACAGCAAACAAGCTGATGCCCTTGCTGCCGGCCGGTGCGTCCGGCAAGCGGGCCAGCACCAGGTGAATGATGTTGTCGGCCATGTCGTGCTCGCCGGCACTGATGAAAATCTTGTTGCCGGTCAGCGCATAGCTGCCGTCCGCCTGGGGCTCGGCCCGGGTGCGCAAGAGACCCAGGTCCGTGCCGCAATGCGGCTCGGTCAGGCACATGGTGCCGGTCCATTCGCCGCTGGTGAGCTTGGGCAGGAAACGCTGTTTTTGCTCGTCGGTGCCATGTGCATGCAGCGCCTCGTAAGCCCCATGCGACAAGCCCGGGTACATGGTCCAGGCCTGGTTGGCGGAGTTGAGCATTTCATACAGGCACAGGTTCAGCGCAAAAGGCAGGCCCTGACCGCCATACACGGGGTCGCCCGACAGGGCTGCCCAGCCGCCTTCGATGTACTTTTGATAGGCCTCCTTGAAGCCCTTGGGCGTGGTGACCTCATGGGTGCTCTGGTCCAGCCGGCAGCCCTCGCTGTCGCCGCTGATATTGAGCGGGAAAGTGACTTCAGACGCGAACTTGCCGGCTTCTTCAAGCACGGCGTTGATGGTCTCCGTGTCCAGGTCGGCGTGGCGCTCCATGGCTTTGAAGTCATCGGTGACCTTGAACACCTCGTGCAGCAGAAACTGCATGTCGCGCAGGGGCGGGTTGTACTGGGGCATGAAAACTCCTTGGGGTTGTTGTGTCAATAAGTCAGTGGATAGGAAAACGGAATCAGCGCCTGGGTCTGGCGCGCTTGGGCGCTTGAGGCTGTGCGCCCGGTGCTTCGGGCGGGCTGCCGTAGCGTCCCAAGATGCCTTCGAAGGCGATTTGCGCGCGCGTCATGGAACCGGGCGTCTTGAGAAAGCGCGCGTCGTAATGCAGGCCCAGAACGACCGAGTGAATCTCGAAAGCAATTTGCTGCGCGTCCGCGTCGGGGTGCAAGTGGCCAGCTTCACGGGCCAGCACCACCGCGCGGCGCATGGCGGCCAGCCAGGTTTCCACGGAAGATGCCAAGGCGTCGCGCACCGGACCGGGGCGGTCGTCAAACTCGACGGCGCCGCTGATGAAAATGCAGCCCGACTGCACTTCCCGGGCGATGCGCTTCATCCAGTTGGCGATCATGGTGCGCAAGCGCGGCAAGCCGCGCGGCTCGCTCAGGGCCGGGTAAAAAACTTCTTCTTCAAAGCGCTGAAAGTACTCGCGCACCACCGAGATCTGCAATTCCTCACGCGAGCCAAAATGGGCAAAGACGCCGGATTTGCTCATGCGCATGACTTCAGCCACAGCCCCGATGCTCAGACCTTCCAGACCAATCTGGGAAGCCAGCCCGAGCGCTGCATCGACGATGGCGGCCTTGGTCTGCTGACCTTTTTGCTGGCTGCGGCTGCCAGCGGCAGCAGGCGACTCGGCGCTGTCACCAGGGGACGGGCTGGGCTTGGCAGAAACGGGATGGACGGACATGCAGGCCTAAAAAGAACGATCGTGCTATTTTGCAGGAAATTCTCAGACCTTGTAAAAAACAGGGCTGATCGTTCACCAACCGGGCATCGCGCCATAAAAAAAGCCCGCCGAAGCGGGCCTTTGAGCGGACAGTCAACGCTCAGAGCTTGAACGGCACCACGGTCTGTTGCTGCTCGCCCAGGCCTTCGATGCCGAGCTTCATCACGTCGCCTTTTTTCAGGTAGACCGGCGGCTTCATGCCCAAGCCGACGCCGGGCGGCGTGCCGGTGCAGATCACGTCGCCGGGTTCGAGCGTCATGAACTGGCTGACGTAGCTGACGATCTTGGCCACGTTGAAAATCATGGTCTTGGTCGAGCCGTTTTGCACGCGCTTGCCGTTGACCTCAAGCCACATGCCGAGCTTTTGCGGATTCGGCACTTCGTCACGGGTCACCAGCCAGGGGCCGATCGGGCCGAAGGTGTCGCAACCCTTGCCCTTGTCCCAGGTGCCGCCGCGCTCGATCTGAAACTCACGCTCGCTGACGTCATTGACCGTGCAATAGCCGGCGACAAAATTCAGCGCGTCTTTTTGCGAAACGTAGCGCGCGCGCGTGCCAATCACCACGCCGAGTTCAACTTCCCAGTCGGTCTTGAGCGAGCCCTTGGGCAGCATGACAGGATCGTTCGGGCCCTGAATGCAACTGGTGGCCTTCATGAAAACGATGGGTTCCTTCGGGATCGGCAGGCCGGATTCGGCGGCATGGTCTGCGTAGTTCAGGCCAATCGCAACAAACTTGCGCACGCCCGTGACAGGCGCACCCATGCGCGGCTTGCCGCGCACCAGCGGCAGGTTGGCGGTCTTGAGGCGGCTTAATTTGGCCAGCGCGGAATCGCCAAGCTGGTCAGGTCCGAGGTCCTTGATGACGCCGCTCAAATCACGCAGCTTGCCATCGGCGTCAATCAGCCCGGGCTTTTCCTTGCCGGGGTTGCCATAGCGAACGAGTTTCATGCTTCTTCTTTCTACTTGGGGTTAACAAACTTTCAACACGGTGAACCGACTCAGTACGTTGAACGCCCGCCCGACAGGTCGAACACCGCGCCGGTCGAAAACGAACATTCGTCGGTGCACAACCAGGCCACCATGGCCGCGACTTCCTCCGGCGTGCCGAAGCGGCCCATCGGAATTTTCGACAGCATGAAGGCGATGTGCTCGGGCGTCATCTGGTCAAAGATCGCCGTTTTCACTGCCGCAGGCGTGACGCAATTCACGCGAACGCCAGTATCGGCGAGTTCCTTGCCCAGCGACTTGGTCAGCGCAATCACCGCCGCCTTGCTGGCGCTCTAGGCGCTGGCATTGGGGTTGCCATCCTTGCCGGCCACCGAGGCGATGTTGACGATATGGCCGGCGTTGCGCGCGCGCATCAGCGGGGCGACTTCGCGGCAGCAATAAAACAAGCCATTGAGATTGACCTGCATCACTTGCAGCCACTGCTCGGGCGGGTAATCCCAGAGTTTGACGTTGGGTCCGGTGATGCCGGCGCAATTGACCAGCGCATCAATATCGGCACGCCAGCCCAGCGTCTGACGTACCGCCTCGACCACGCTGGCATGCTCACCCACATCCACCACCACGGCGTTCACACGCCGGGCTTGCGCACCGAGCTGCTGGCGGGCCGCCTCCATGGCCGCCGCGTCACGGTCCCACCAGGTGAGCTCTGCGCCCGACGCCAGAAAACGCTGACTGATAGCCAACCCCAGACCGGCAGCGCCCCCGGTGACGATGGCATGACGGCCGTTGAGATCAAGTCGGTTCATGGGGTTTTATAAGTGGATGAGGGGTTCGGGGATGGATTCCTGCCTTCGCAGGAATGACGACAAGGGAGC
>CAJAOB010000502.1 GCA_903941205.1 uncultured Burkholderiales bacterium
AGCAGGCCCTGAAGTCCTTCAATTCCGACGCGCTGGGCGTGGCTTACGGCGTAGTAGCTGTGCAGCGCCTGGGACAGCTCGAACGGTTTTTGGCTCAGGTTTTGCGTGCGCAGGGTTTGGCGCAGGGTGTTGCCCAGCGCGATGTTCAGGCTGACCTGCAGGCTGGGCGGCACGCCTTCAATGCTGCTGCAGTCGGCTGAAGATTGGACGACTGGCTCCAGTGTCAGGCTGATCTCGTCGTTGCTGCTTCCCGCGATGGCGCTGAGCTGCCACGGCAAGTTGCGCACCGGCCCGTGCTGAGCGGCGGTGGCCGCTTGCCCCTGCTTGGCAAACCAGGGCCAGCAGACGGGCACGCCGCCGCGAATGGCTGCCGGCTCGGGCAATGATTGGGGCGACAACCACAACACTTCGCGCTGACCGGCCGGCAACCACGACAGCAGGTGCGCACCGTGCAGCGCAATAACTGCGCTGCCGTGGTGCGTGCGCAGCTGCAGGGCGCTGTGACCGGCGAAAGTGATTGCCGTGATGTTGTCAGTGATCTGCGAGGACTTGGCGTTTGCGGGCATGGTCTGGGTGCCTGGGTAATCTGATGAGCGACTGAGCGGATGAATGCGGGTAGATGCCGGGTGGGAATGCGCGAGTTCAGGGTTTTGCGCCGCGCGGCGGCATTTTGTTCCTGTGGGCTCTGCCGCTCTTACTGGCTTGGGCGCCTGACACGCCGCTGAAAACGAAAAAAGCGGCCCGAGGACCGCTTTTGAAAAGGAGGGAATTCGCAAAAGCCAGAGACATAGTCCTTGAAGCCTTGCGCCTCATCGGCAACTTCAAACCGGCTGCCGCAAGACCCTGGTTCGACCTGGTTTATTCGACCTTGGCTTTACCGATCAGTTCTTGCTGGAAAGCAGTGCGCTTTTCTTGCTGCATTTGCTGCGCGATCTGGGGCTTGACTTGCTCGAACGGCGGGATCTTGACGTCGCGCACGTCGTCAACGCGGATCACGTGAAAGCCAAATTGGGTCTTGACCGGGGCGGCCGTTAGCTGACCTTTGCCCAGCGCGAGCAGAGCGGCGCTAAATTCGGGCACGTAGCTGGCGGGGTTGGCCCAGTCGAGGTCGCCGCCGTTGGCGCCCGAGCCGGTGTCTTTGGATTTCTTCTTGGCGATGTCTTCAAACTTGCCGCCCTTTTTGAGGCTGGCGATGATGGCTTTGGCGTCGGCTTCTTTTTCGACCAGGATGTGGCGCGCCTTGATTTCCTTGCCGCCGTTGGCCGCAGCGAACTTGTCGTATTCGGCTTTGATAACGTCATCGCTCACCGGATTTTTCTTCTCGTAGTCCTTGAGCAGCTGGTTGGCCAGGACATTTTGGCGGGCCAGTTCCATCTGTGCCTTGAATTCGTCAGATGCGGACAGGCCAAGTTTGTCGGCCTCCTGGGCAAACACTTCCAGGGTGATCAGGTGCTGGCGCATCTGGTCTTGCATTTCGGGAGTGACGGGGCGCCCGCTGCTCTGGATTTGCTGGTTGAGCGCTTCAAGCCGGGCTTTGGGAACGGCTTTGCCGTTGACGATGGCGACGTTTTGCGCCATGGCGGCCGAGGCGCCCAGGCCCATGAAGCTGGCCAGCGCGGCGGCAATGATGAGGTTTTTTTTCATGCGGAATCCTTGTGATCTTGAGAGATGAGGTTGAAAGTGGAGATTGAAAGCGGAAATTGAAAAAGCGTTGAAGAGTCAATCGATGCCCTGGCCGGGAGGGGGCGTCCAGTCGGCAGGCAGGTCCTGCGTGCGGGCTTCAGGGGTTTTGGATGACCTCGATGGCCAGGGCGTGCAAGCCTTGGGCGATGAAATTTTGCATTGCATCATACACAAGCCGATGCTGGGCGACGCGGCTTTTGCCAGCGAACAGCGGGCTGGCAATGCGAACCCGGAAATGGGTGCCAAAACCTTCTGCGTTGGCGCCAACATGACCGGCATGATCACCGCTTTCGTCGATGACTTGCAAGGCGCTGGGCTGCAGTTGCTCACGCAGCTGGGCTTCGATGGCCGGTGCCGTGGGAAGCAGCGCTGGCGCTGCGGTGGAGTCGGTCATGGCGCGGAATCCGGTTTGATGTATTTGTTCAGGTAAATCGCTTGCACCGCCACAAAAGCGAACATCAGGCCCAAACCGCCAAAGAGCTTGAAGTTGACCCAGGTGCTGGTGGAAAAGCTGTAGGCGACCCAAAGGTTCAAGAACCCCATGACTGCGAAAAAGGCGACCCAGCTGAGGTTGACGCGCTGCCAGATGGCATCGGGCAGGCTCATTTGCGCGCCCATGATTTTTTGAATGCCGTTTTTCTTGAAAACCAGCTGGCCTATCAGCAAAGCCCCGCCCATGACCCAATAAAGCACCGTGGGTTTCCATTTGATGAAGTCTTCGCTGTGAAAGTAGATGGTGGCGCCGCCGAGCAAGGTGACCAGTCCGAGGCTGACCCAGAGCATGGTGTCGATCTTGCGGCCAGAGGCCTTGAGCCAGAGGATTTGCCCTAGCGTGGCCAGTATCACGACCACGGTGGCAAGAAGAACGGGCGCTTCAGAAGGGCCCACAACACCGCCAGCCACCATGAAGCCCAGCCATTCGGTGGCAATGCCCGCGGCCCAGTCGCGGTGGTTTTCGGCGTACTTGAACATGCCGAAGAAGAGTGCAATGGGCAAAAAGTCGAACAGAATTTTCATGGGGGAGATTATGAAGCCGGGTTTGGGTTTGGTTTCGGGGATGAGATGCTGTCCGCGATCCAGTGGGGGGGTAAGCCTCATCGGAGCGCTGGCCCCTTTCCCGTCATCCTCGCGGCGTGGGGATCCGTCTGCTGGTGCTTGCGCCGGCGTCGAGAAGATGGATTCCTGCCCCCCGATCAGGTCGAGGGCAGGCTGCGCAGGAATGACGGCTATTGGCAGAAACGCGCCCCTTTGCCGTCATCCTCGCGGCTGCGGGGATCCATCTGCTGGTGCTTGCGCCGGAGTCGAGAAGATGGATTCCTGCCCCCCGATCAGCTCGAGGGCAGGCTTCGCAGGAATGACGGGCGGGGTGAGAAGATGGATTCCTGCCTGCGCAGGAATGACGGGCGGGGCCGGGGATAGATTCCTGCCCCCCGATCAGCTCGAGGGCAGGCTTCACAGG
>CAJAOB010000503.1 GCA_903941205.1 uncultured Burkholderiales bacterium
CTGATCGGGGGGCAGGAATCCATCCCCGAATGCCAGTCCCAACCCGGGTACATGGATCCCCGCGTCCGCGAGGATGACGGGAAAGAGGCGTCGCGATTCCTGCTTCATCACGACACTCTTGCGCCCACCCCCGTCATCCCTGCCCCGTCATTCGTGCCCTCGTCCCGTCATTGCTGCACCGTGCCGTCATTCCTGCGCAGCCTGCCCTCGACCCGATCGGGGGGCAGGAATCCATCCCCTGCTGCGGGCTCAGGCCTGGCTGGCGAAAAAATCTTCCAGCAGGGCGGCAAAGCCCGCGGGTTGCTCGACGGCGCTGATGTGGGAGGCGTCCAGGGTGGCCAGGGTGGCGCCGGGGATGCTGCTGACGATGGCTTCGGAGAGGGCGACGGGGGTGGCTTCGTCGCGGGTGCCGGCGATGACCAGCGTCGGGCAGCGGATGCTGGGGTTGCTGGCTCTGAAGTCCATGCTGGCCACGGCGGCGCAGCTGGCTGCATAGGGCGCGGATGCGACGCTTTCTAAGCGCTGGCGAATCACCGCCACGCGTGCCGCGCCTTGGGCGTCGGCCCTGAACTCGGGCGTGAACCAGCGCTGGATGGCGCCGTCGGCGACGGCTGCCACGTTGTGTGCCAGCACGGTGGCAATGCGTGCCTGCCACATGGCTCGCGCTGCCTCGTTGTAGTAGTGGGCGGAGTTGGCAACGGTGATGCTGCGCACCAGCGCCGGATAACGCGCTGCCAGCGACTGCGCCGTCATGCCGCCCATGCTCAGACCCACGAAATGCACTGGCTCGCTGGTTTGCGACTTGATCAGTGCTGCGGCGTCGTCGGCCAGCAGGTCGATGCTGTAAGGACCGGCCGGGGCTTCGGACTGGCCGTGGCCGCGGTGGTCATAACGCAGCACGGTGAAGCGCTGCTTGAGGATGTCGGCCACCTCGTCCCACATGCTCAGGTTGCAGCCCAGCGCATGACTGAGCACGACCAAGGGGCCGCGGCCCTCGCTGACAAAGTGAATTCGGGGCGAATGGGAGGGCGCTGCGTTCATGATGGCTTTCAGTTCAGGAGGGCCAGGTCGGCCGGGGAGATCAGCGGGCTTTCAATACGGCAGCTTCAGGCATTCACGTCGAACAGGGCGGCACCGCGTTTGGCGGCGCTTCGCGCAATCAGGGTGCGGTGAATTTCCGAAGTGCCGTCAAAGATCCGGTAAATACGAGCGTCCCGATAGTAGCGCTCGATCGGCAGTTCCTTGCAAAAACCCATGCCGCCAAAGACCTGCACCGCGCGGTCGGTGACGCGGCCCAGCATTTCGGCAGCCTGCACCTTGACCATCGAGATCCAGTCGCGCGCGTCCAGGCCCTGGTCCAGCATCCAGGCCGTATGCAAGACCATCAGGCGCGCTGAATTGACCTCGATGACGCTGTCGGCAATCATCTGCTGGACCAGCTGAAAGTCGCCAATCGGCTGGCCGAACTGCTTGCGCTGCCCGGCGTAGTCGACCATCAGCTGCAAGACATGGCTGGCCTTGCCGACGGCGCGGGCACCGACTTGCGCCAGGCGCACGCGGCCCAGCACGCCCAGGGCCTGCTGCAAACCCTTGCCTTCGTCGCCAAGCAGCGCCAGCGGCTCCAGCGGCACTTTGTCAAACCACAGCTCAAGGTGCGTGGTGCCGCGCAGACCCATCATCTTTTGGTCTTTGCCCAGCGTGAAACCGGGCAGGCCCTTGTCGACCAGGAACAGTGAAATTTCTTTTTTGCCGGCCTCGCCGGTGAGCGCCGAGACGATGAAGAAGTCGGACACCTCGCCGTCGCTGATGAAATGCTTGCTGCCCGAGAGCTCCCAGCCAGAAGGCGTCTTGACCGCGCGGGTGCGGATGCCGGCAGCATCGGAGCCGGCGCCCGGCTCGGTGATGGCGATGGAGCAGACGCGCTCGCCGCGCACGGTCGGCGTGAGCCAGCGCGCGATCTGCGCGCCCTGCGCGGCCAGCAAGACTTCATAGACATTGCCAAAGGCGCGGCGAATCAGGATGTCGGTGGTGTGGCCGAACTGTTCTTCCATCAGCATGGTGTCCACCGCGCTCAGGCCGGCGCCGCCCAAAGCCTCGGGAATGTTCATGGCGTACAGCCCGAGCGACTTGGCCTTGTCGTGAATCGCGCGGGCTTTGTCGGGCGCCAGAAAGCCCTGGGCTTCGACCTCGGCTTCCAGCGGCTGCAATTCTTCGGCGATGAAGCGACGCACCGTCGCGATCATCATTTTTTGTTCGTCACTCAGCGCGAAATTCATCATCAGCCTCCTTCAGGCTGCATGAGGGGGCCGGGCGGCTTGGCCGGGCTCGGGCAAATAGCCCTTGTCGCGCAAGATCGCGCCCGCCACTGAAAACGCATGGTTGGCCGCCGGCACGCCGCAGTAAATCGCCGCCTGCAAGATCACTTCCTTGATGTCGTCGGGCGTGAGGCGCGACTCGGGCGGGCCGTCCAGGCCGGCGCGCACATGCAGGGCGAATTCTTCGTAGGCCTTCAGCGCGATCATGGTGGACAGCACCATCAGGCGCCGCGTCTTGTCGCCAAAGGCAGGGCGCCCCCAGACCTCGTTCCAGGCGTAGCGCGTGATCAGGTTCTGGAACTCGCCGTTGAAGTCGTTGACATTGGCCAGCGATTTGTCGACCCAGGCCTCGCCCAGCACGCGGCGGCGGTTGACCATGCCCTGGTCGTAGTCCTTGTCTTGTTCAGTCATGCGCTTCCTTTGTTGACCCTTGCAAAGCCGGGGATGCCTGTTGGGATGTGCTTGCGGCCAGGGTGCGGCCTGGTGATGCCAAGGCTGCGACGCACGCGCGGATCGCCCGCAACTGCTCGCGCGTGAGTTCAGCCGCCTGCACGGCCAGCGCGGGGCTGAACCATTCCTCAGCGGCCTCGGCGGGCAGCGCGGCGCGCAAGGTTTGCAGGTTGGCCCGCATGCGCGCCGTGTCCACCTGCAAGCCCGGCAAGGCCTGCGCCATGGCGCGCGCGCTGCCGTGCGCCGACATCAGCAGACCGGGCCATTCGGCCAGCTCGGCCTGCCAGTTGCCCAGCGCGCGCTCGTGCTCTTGCGGCATGGCGGCGAGCAAGGCGGCCACGCGCTGCGGTGCGCGCTGCGCGGCCGCCAGGGCCACCATGCAGGCCACCGGGTTGCGCTTGTGCGGCATGGCCGAAGACCCGCCTCGTCCGGCTTCGGCCGGCTCGGCAAGTTCGCCCAGCTCGTACTGGCCCATCAGCGAAATGTCTTTGGCCATCTTGCCCAGGCTTCCAACCAGCACCCCCAGCTCGCAGCCCAGCGCCACCCATTCGTCGCGCTGTGTGTGCCAGCTCGCCAGCGGCGCCCTGAGTTGCAGCTCGGCCGCCATGAGCTCGGCCAGCGCGCGGCCTTGCCCCTGCATTTGCGCCAGCGTGCCGACGGCGCCGCCGAGTTGCAGGCTCAGCGCGTTGGCCGCAGCCGCCCGCAGGCGCTGCTGGCTGCGCACCAGCGGGGCGGCCCAGCCGGCGCATTTCAGGCCGAAGCTGGTGACCGACGCCGGCTGCATCAGCGTGCGCGCCAGCACCGGGTCGCCAGCGTGGCGCTCGGCCAACACAAGCAAGGCATCGGTCGCCTTGTGCACATCGGCCTCGATATAGGCCAGCGCGTCGCGCGTGACCAGCGCCAGCGCGGTGTCAATCACGTCCTGGCTGGTGCTGCCGAAATGCACAAAGGGCACGGCCTCGGGGTTGAACAGGCCCACGGTCTCTTTCAGGCTCTTGACCAGCGGAATCGCGATGGTGCCGGCACGCCCGCTCTCGCGCACGATCTTGGCCACGTCAAACAACTCGACCTTGCAGGTGCCGATGATGGACTGCGCGGCGCTCTCGGGGATCAAGCCGAGCCGGGCCTGGGCGCGCGCCAGCGAGGCTTCAAAACCCAGCATGGCCGCCAAAAAATGACGCTCGTCAAAGGCCTCCAGAATTTCTGGTGTGGACAGGAATCCTTCAAAGATGCTGCTCATGCGCCGGCCCTTGCGTGCAGAAAAACCGTCTTCATGGTCAGCGCTTGAGGCGAATCTGGTTGGGCAGCGGCACCGAGCGGCGCAACACGTCCTCGCCAAGCCACTGCGCCGAACGCCAGGCGCGCTCGGCCACGGTCGGCAGCGGCATCGACTGGTAATCGTCATTGAAGACTTCAAAGCTGTAGTCGCCGCGGTAACCCAGGCTGTGCAGCTTGTTGACCAGCGCAGCGAGGTCTTCGCTGTGAACGCCCTCGCCCGGAAACACCCGAAAATGCCGCGCCGTGGTGATGCGCTCTTCGACCGACTTGATCTCGGTCCACATGAAGTCGGCCAGCTGCACCAGAAAGATCTTGTCCGGCTCGAGCATGTCCAGCTCGTCGAGCGAGGTCTTGGTGGCGAACATGTGAAACGAATCAAAGCCCAGGCCCAGATTGGGCATGTCGGCTTCGCAAATGATGTCCCAGGCCTGCGGGAACTCGTTGACCACGCGGCCCCACGAAAGCGCTTCGTAGGCGATCTTGATGTTCATGGGAATCGCCAGCATGGCCAGCTTGCGCAAGTCCCTGACCAGCGCGGCCTTGTCGCCACTGGCATGGACCGAGGTCGAGGAGCAAATCAGCAACACGCGGCAATCCAGCGCATGACACATCTCGAGCATGGACTTGGCGATGTCAATCTTGTACTCGTGCAAGTGGCCGCTCAGGCCCTCGAAGTCGCGCAGCACCTGAAAGCCGGTGACGCGCAGGCCGCTGCTTTTGACGGCTGCCAGCGCCGCCGCCAGCCCGTCAGGGTGACCCACCAGGTCGCGCGCCGACAACATGATCTGCGTGAAGCCGGCTTCGCGCACGGCCTTGAGCTTGGCCTCGAGCGGGCCGGCCAGCGAGATGGTGTCCATCCCGAAGTCCTTGACGTTTCCGCTGTAGTGCATGGTCATCACCGCTTGTCCTGCACCAGCTCGAAGCTGACGCTGCCCAGCCAGGTGCGCGTCAGCGCACCGCGGTCTTCGGTCTGCACGCCGCGCGACTGCACAAACTCCACGCCGCGCTGGCCCAGCTCGGCCACGGTGGCGCGCACGTCGGACGTGCCCAGGCCGATGCGCTGCAAGGCTTCATCGTCTTCCACGTCCAGCACGCTGGCGTCGGGTTCGATCAGCTGAATGTAAAAACGCGAGGCCGCCGGGCAGGGGCTTTGCAAAATCCGGCCCTTGGGCAGGACGCCAAAACGCTGCTCGTCGGGCAACACCGTGAAGCCGAACAGCTCGCGGTAAAACTCGGCCCAGTCTTCGGTGCGGTCGTTGCCGATGTACTGCACGACGCCAAAAAAGTGCAGGCCCGCCACCGCCGGCGGATGCTGCTCTACGGTCGGGATCGGCACAAAGTCGACGTCGTAGATCGAGAACTTGGCGTAGCGGTCGACAAAGTAAATGCGGCTTTTGCCCACGCCATGAATCGCCGGGATGTTCAGCTCCATCACCTCGACCCGCGAGGGCACGGCCCAGGCGCCGCGCTCGAGCGCGCGGCGGTAAGCGGCAGCCGCATCGCGCACGCGCAGCGCCACCGCAGCAATCACCGGCTTGTCGTTGGGCGCAGCGCCGTCGGGCAGCATCGGCACATGGGCGTTGACGATGACATTGATGGCGCCCTGGCGGTACAGCAGCACCTCCCGCGAGCGGTGCCGCGCCACCGGGCGAAAGCCCATCATCTCCAGCACCTGACCGAGCGCCTGCGGCTTGGCCGTGGTGTATTCAATGAACTCGATGCCGTCGAGTCCGAGCGGGTTGGCGGCTTCGGGAATGGCTTCCCGGTCGGCGCTGGTCAGGGGGGAATGCAGGCTCGAAGGGGTGTTCATGGCGGGCTTTCAGGTCAGTCAAAAAATCAGGCAGCAGCGGCGCTGTCTGCGACCACGGCGTCCGGCACATGGCCGCCGCCCAGAAACAGGCGCTCGATGTTCGGGTCCGCGAGCAATTGCGAAGCCGGCTTGTGCAGCACCAACTGGCCGGACTCCAGCGCAATCGCATCGTCTGAAATCTTCAGGGCGCTCTTGACGTTTTGCTCGACCATCAAGACCGTGGTGCCTTGCGCGGCCAGCGACTTCAGCAACTTGAACACATCTTGCACCACCAGCGGCGACAGGCCGATTGAGGGCTCGTCGATCAGCAGCACCTTGGGCCGCAGCAACAGCGCCCGGCCAATTTCAAGCTGCTTTTGCTCGCCGCCCGACAAGGCCGATGCCTGCGAATGCAGACGCTCCTTGACGCGCGGAAAAAAGTCGAGCACTTCGGGAATGCGCTCGTGCGTGAGCTTGGTGCCCAGCGTGATGCCGCCGAGCTCGAGGTTTTGAAACACCGTGAGCTGGCCAAACAAGTTGCGGCCCTGCGGCACAAAGGCAATGCCCCGGGCCAGCAGATCTTTTTGCGTTGCGCCCGAGATGTCCTGGCCGTCCAGCAAGATACGGCCCTGGCGCGGCTTGAGCAGGCCGAACAAGGTCTTGAGCACGGTCGACTTGCCCGCGCCGTTGGGTCCGAGCAGCAAGGTGATGGAGCCGCGCCTGACCTTGAAGGACAGGTTGTTGAGGATCATGAAATCCTTGTAACCCGCCACCACGTCGTCAAACTCGATGCAAATATCGCCTGTGTTGGCCATCATCAGTTCCCCAGGTAGGCGTCAAGCACCTCTTTGTTGGCGCGAATTTCAGCCGGCGTGCCAATGGCCATCACGCGGCCCTCGACCATCACCATGATGCGGTGGCACAGGTCCATCACAAAGTCCATGTTGTGCTCGATCACCACGAAGGAGCTCTGGCGCCCGGAGGCCGGATTGCGGTTGAGGTCCTTGAGCAGCGTCGAGATGCCGCCCACCAGGCTGGGGTTGACGCCAGCACAGGGCTCGTCGAGCAGCACCAGCGCGGGTTGGGCCATGAAGGCCATGGCGATGTCCACCAGTTTTTGCTGGCCGTAAGACAACTCACCTGCCTTCAGGTGCGCTACGTGGCGGATGCGAAACCGGTCGATGAGTGCGTCGGCGCGGGCGCCCAGACCCGAGTCCCCGGGGGCAAACATGCGGCTGAACAGGGTACCGCGGTGCTCTTGGGCCGCCACGATCAGGTTGTCACGCACACTCATCTTGCCAAACACCTGCAGCGTCTGAAAAGTCCGGCCCACGCCGCGTCGGCTCAGCTCCAGCGGGCCTAAGCCGGTGACGTCGCGGCCCTTGAGTTCGATGCTGCCGGCGTCGGGTGTGATCTGCCCCAGCATGCTGTTGAACAGTGTGGTCTTGCCCGAGCCGTTGGGCCCGATCACGCCGAAGATTTCGCCGGGCATGACCTCGAACGACACCCCGCCGACCGCCTGGATGGCGCCGTAGGCTTTTTTCAGGCCGGCAACTTTCAGGAGGGCGGCGCTCATGCTTTTTCTCCCAGGCCCATGGCCTGACGGGTCCGCGCGGCGGAGGCCAGACGCGACTGGCGGCGGGCGCGTACACGGTCGGGCAGACTGAGCAGCCCGTCGGGCAGCCAGATCATCAGAAGCACCACGGCGGTACCAAACACAAACAGGTACCAGGCCTGTGCAAAGCGCAACCACTCCGGCAGGACCACGCCCACCGCCGAGCCCAGCACCGGGCCCAAAAAGTAGCCCGGCCCGCCAACCACCACCATCAGGTACATCATGATCGACGCCCCCACCGTGAACAGCGCCGGGTCAATGAACTGGACCTGCGAGGCATACAGGCCGCCGGCGATCCCGGCATACACCGCGCCGATGGCAAAGCTCAGCAGCGTGTAGCGCCGGGTGTCAATGCCCAGGCTCTCGGCCCGGATCGGGTTGTCGCGCAGCGCCGTGAAAGCCTTGCCCCAGGGCGAGCGCAGCAGGCCCCACAGCAGCAGACCCATGACCAGCGTGAAGCACAGCACCAGGTAGTAATAGGCCAGGTTGCCGTCCAGGCTCAGGCTGCCGATGTGGGGGCGCGCAATGTTGTTCATGCCAAAAGTGCCGCCGGTCAACCACTCTTCGTTGCGCATCACCAGCCACATGGCGGTATTGAAGCCCAGCGTGGCAAAGGCCAGGTAGATGGTCTGCACCCGCAGCGCCGGCCAGCCCACCAGCAGACCGACCACAAAGCAATTGACAGCGGCAACCGGCAGCGCCAGCCAGAAGCTCATGCCGAATTTGAGAAACAGCGCCACGGTGTAAGCACCGATGCCGAAGAAGGCGGCGTGGCCGAGTGACTTTTGCCCGGCGTAGCCCACCGTCAGGTTCAGGCCCATGGTGGCGATGATGAACACCAGCCAGGTGGTGAACATGTGGATGCCGTA
>CAJAOB010000504.1 GCA_903941205.1 uncultured Burkholderiales bacterium
GGGTGAAACATCAGGTTGTCGAGTCTGAAGTCGCCGTGCACAACCGAGACCAGCGAGGGGTCCATCGCGGCAGGCGGGATATTGAGCGGCAGCCAGGCCATTAGTTTGTCCATTTCCTCGATGGGCTGCGTGACGGAAGCGGTGTATTGCTTGCTCCAGCGGCCAATCTGGCGCTCAAAATAATTGCCTGGCTTGCCGAAGTCGGCCAGACCCTGTTCGGCAAAGCGCACCCGGTGCAGGGCGCTGATGACGCGGTTCATCTCGTCATAAATCTCATGGCGCTGCGCCGGCGTCATTCCCGGCAGGGACTGGTCCCAGAGCACCCGTCCTTCGACGAATTCCATCACGTAGAAGGCGCGGCCAATCACCGACTCGTCCTCGCACAGGCAATACATTTCGGCGACCGGCACATCGGTACCGGCCAGGCCCTTCATCACCTTGAACTCGCGCTCTACCGCATGCGCCGAGGGCAGCAATTTGGCGACAGGCCCGGGTTTGGCGCGCATCACATAGGCGCGCTTCGGGGTGATCAGTTTGTAGGTCGGGTTCGACTGGCCGCCCTTGAAAATTTCGGCTGACAAGGGGCCTTCGAAGCCCTTCAGGTGTTCGGTGAGGTAGGGGCTCAGCGCGTCCAGATTGAAAGCGTGCTGGCCCTTGACTTCTCGGGTGCCAATGAAGTGGTCAAAGTTTGTCATCGTGTAATTTGCTCGGAGGCTTCCGGCGTTTGCGCGGCGTAAATTCGCTGGTACCTTGGTGCGCGTCGCTTCAGCGCTCAAGATCACTTTCACAGATACGCAGCAGGGCTTCGCGATTGCGCACGACCAGACCACCGGGCTCTATTCGGATTGTTTCTTCGCGCTCCATCGCCTTGAGTTCCTGGTTGACGCGCTGGCGTGAGGCTCCCAGCAGTTGCGCAAGCTCCTCCTGTGCCAACTGCAGCCCGATCCGGACTTCCCGGCCATCCGACAGGCTGGTGATGCCGTAACTTCGCACCAGATGCAGCAGCTGTTTCGCCAGCCGCGCACGCAAGGGAAGGGTGTTCAGGTCTTCAACCAGGCCATAAAGCTGGCGAATGCGCCGGGCGTGCAGGCGAAGCATGGCTTCGTACAACTCGACATGGGTGCTCAGGATCTTTTTGAAGTCCGCTCTGGCAACGCACAAGACGGTGGTGTCACCGTGAGCATAGGCGTCGTGGGTTCGGCGGTCGCCATCAAAGATGGCGACATCGCCGAACCAGATGCCGGGCTCGACATAAGTCAGCGTGATTTGCTTGCCGGAGATGGAGGTGGAACTGACGCGCACCGCGCCCTTGGCGCAGGCGATCCACTCTTCCGGCGCGTCGCCACGGGCGCAGATCAAGGTCGCGTCCTTGTAACGTTTGACGTAAGCACATCGAAGAATATCGTGGCGAAGCGATGGCGACAGGGCTGAGAACCAGCGGCCCGCGTTGATGGCCTCGCGCTCTTCGATTGTCAAAATGGGCTCGTCCATGGGCCGTATCTTCCGTGGCTGTCGGAAAGTTATTGTCGCTTGCAGCATGCGGGCAGAACCTGGCGGCTGTCGCTTCGGCGTCCGCCTTGAAGTCAAGCTCCTGAGCTAAAACTGCCCGCTGAAGTCAAAACGTCAGGGATAGTTCGGCTTGCGCTTTTGTAGAAAGGCTTCTATGCCTTCGCCGCCGTTTCGATGGCGCAGGTTCTTAACAAAATGATTGCGCTCGCTCAACAGCTGTTGGCTCAGCGTGCTGTCGGCAGCGTCGTTGACCAGTTCTTTGACGCTGGCAAGCACATTGGGCGCGCGTTCGTTGAGCCGTTCTGCCAGTTGCAGTGCCGCCGTAATCGCGCCGCCCGCGGGCGCCAGTTCGCTGACCAGTCCCAGGGCGTGCAGACGCGTGGCAGGAATTCGTTCGCCCAGCATCAGAATGCGAGCGACCAGGGCGCGCGGCAGTGCCCGCGCAAGGGCCCAGCTCGCACCGCCGTCTGGCGACAGCCCCACCGTGCTGTAGGCCATGGCGAAGATCGCGCTGTCGGCGGCGATCGTGAAGTCACAGGCCAGGGCCAAAGAAAAGCCAGCGCCGGCCGCGGCCCCTTCGACGGCTGCAATCACCGGCTTCGGGAAGGTTCTTATCGAGTCAATCCAGCTGTGCAAGCCGTCAATGCTTTGGGTCTGCGTCTCGATGGGCGCTTGCCGATTGGCCAGCAGCCGCTGCAAATTGCCACCGGCGCAGAAGGTGTCACCTTCGCCGGTAATGATCACGCTGCGAATCTCGGGATTGTTTTCGGCGGCGTTCAGTGCTTCCACGCCCGCTGCATACATTTCCGGGCCAAGCGCGTTGCGGTGCTCGGGGTTGCTCAGCGTCAGAATCAGCGTGCGACCTTCGCTGGTGCTTTTCAGGGCGCCCGCCATGCTAGCTTTCCTCCTGGAGCAAGCTCAGACCGATGGCGCCACGTCGGCGCAACCAGGGGGACGGCCGGTAGCGCGGATCGCCGTAGACGGTTTGCATGTTGAACAGCACTTCGAGCATGTTGGTCGGACCAAGGCGGTCACCCATGGCCAGCGGCCCTTGCGGGTAACCGAGGCCCAGTGTGACGGCGGTTTCCAGGTCTTGTGGGCTGCAGATGCCTTGCTGGCACATGTCGCTGGCGATATTGACAATGTGGGCGACGACGCGCTGGCTGACGAAACCTCCGCTGTCGCGAATCACGCTGACGGCCTTGCCGTCCCGGGCGAACAGGGCGTGCGCTGCGTCGCGCATGTCCGCGCGCGTGGCGGGGTTGGTGGCAAGCACGCGGCGTTTGGTCTGGGCATCGTCGATCAGCATGTCGATGCCGACGGTGCGCGCCGGGTCGAGCCGCTCCACCACCGCCACGGTGGTGATGTCAAAGCCTAGTGGCGCGACCAGTGTCAAAGCGTTCATCGACGGCGACGCACCCGTCTCTATCGAGGCCCCCAGGTTTTTCAGCAGCAATAGCAGCTCTGCCCGTCGCGATGCGCGTGGCGATAACCAGACGGGCGGCATTTCATTGACCACGGGCGTAGCTGCTTCGGTGGGCCACTGCGCTGCGCCATCGACGTAGCGGTAAAAGCCTTCCCCGGTCTTCTTGCCGAGCAAACCGCCGGCGAGCCGCTGCGCGGTGATGACGCTGGGGCGGTAGCGTGGCTCCTGGTAATACTGCTGGTAGATCGACTCCATCACCGGGTGCGAAACGTCCAGCGCGGTGAGGTCCAGCAATTCGAAGGGGCCGAGCTTGAACCCCATCTGGTCCTTGAGAATACGGTCGATGGTGGCGAAATCTGCGACACCTTCGCCCACGATGCGCAAAGCCTCGGTGCCATAGCCGCGACCGGCGTGGTTGACGATGAATCCGGGCGTATCTTGAGCCTGCACCGGCGTGTGGCCCATCTCACGCGCGTAGCTTGTGAGCGCGGCGCAGCACGCAGGGCTGGTTCTCAGGCCGCGTATGACTTCGACAACCTTCATGAGGGGCACCGGATTGAAAAAGTGGTAGCCAGCCAGACGTTCGGGATGCTCAAGCTCCGCGGCAATCGCCGTGACCGACAGCGATGATGTGTTGGTGGCAAGCACGGTTTGCGGGCTGACGATGGATTCCAGTTGTGCAAACAGCGTGCGCTTCACGTCGAGTCGCTCCACGATCGCTTCGATGACCAGATCACAATCGCGAAGTTCTGCCAGCGTCGAGGGCAAGGTCAGCCGTGCCTGGCAGGCTTGAGCGCTTACCGCGTCCATCCGACCTTTGGCAAGGAGCTTTTCCCACTGCGCTGAAATTTCCTTGACTGCCCGCGCGCCGGCCTGCGGGTCTTGATCAAATAACTTTACATGGCTGCCAGCTTGCGTCGCAATCTGCGCAATGCCTCGCCCCATGGCGCCAGCGCCGATGACACCAATGTATTTGAAAATGTGACTCATAGTGGCATTATTGCCCAGTGTAAAACCGCTAATTCCAAGGCCGTCACGAGCCAATGCGATGGCGAGTGAGCAAGGGAGCTAGCGCAATACGGGCGTAGTTGATCTGGCATGAAGGCGGTTCACTTGATTCACCAAGAGACAGCCGCGTGTCATGCAGCACAAGGCGCAATGCTTCTCCAGGGGCTCAAGGCGTGTCGATGGTTAGCGCCGAACCTGAAGTGCCCCTGGATTCACGATGTGGGTGGGCGTGCCCTTGATGAAGTTGACAACATTGTCAAATGCGGCGCCGAAGTACAACTCGTAGCTGTCCTGCTCAACATAGCCGATATGCGGCGTGCAAATACAGTTTTCTAGTCGTAACAACGCATGTCCTTGCAAGATGGGCTCGGATTCAAAAACGTCTACGGCGGCAAGCCCTGGTCGCCCTCGATTGAGAGCAGCGATCAATGCGTCGGGCTGAATCAACTCGGCTCGAGAGGTGTTCACCAACAGGGCGGTGGGTTTCATTCTGGACAGATCTTCGAACGTCACTTTGCCCCGCGTCGCGTCACTCAGGCGCAAATGCAGGGTCAAGACATCAGATTCTTCGAAAAATTCGGCCTTTCCGGGAGCTACTTCGAAGCCGTCAGCAACGGCTTGTTTTTTCGACTCTTCACCACCCCAGACGAGTACGCGCATGCCGAAGGCCCGACCATAGCTGGCTACGATCTTCCCGATCTTGCCGTAGCTCCAGATGCCCAGGGTCTTGCCTTTGAGTACCGAACCGAGGCCAAAGTTAGTTGGCATCGAGCTCGACTTCAAGCCTGCTTGTTGCCAGGCGCCGTGCTTGAGATGGGCAACATACTGCGGAACGCGGCGCATGGCTGCCATGATGAGCGCCCATGTCAGCTCGGCTGGTGCGGTGGGCGATCCAACCCCCTCGGCGACGGCGATACCTCGTTCTGTGCATGCTGCCACGTCGATGTGTTCGCCCACGCGGCCCGTCTGAACCACCAGTTTGAGTTTCGGCAGCTTTTCAATCAGTTGGCGAGGTAAATGGGTACGCTCGCGAATCAAGACGACAACATCCGCATCTTTAAGGCGAACAGAGAGCTGACCAATCCCTTTGACGGTGTTGGTGTAGACCTTGGCCGGGTAGGCATCGAGTTTGGATGCGCATGCGAGCTTTCGAACTGCGTCCTGGTAGTCGTCAAGAATCACGATGTTCATCCCGTTATTGTGCCTGCAAGAGAAACTACCGAAACCTCCTTGCGGGCAGCTTTGTGGGCCGTGACTTTCTTGGACTGGCAGGGTGACGCAGTTGCCTTTGGCCTTTAGTTAGGCACTCTCGCTGCGACTGACATGCGTTCCAACTCGGCGCACACATCTGCCATACGTCCCGAAATGAACATGCGCCCCGCGCAAGAAGGACTTGTTCCTGCTTCAAATTCACGCAGCACGCGAAGCCCGGGGGAGGCATTGCTTGGCGCTGCGTTGCCGATTTCGGGCATTCGCACCCGAAAACTGGTCAGCGGTCTGGCGGCGTGGCGGCGCTTGGAACTGGGAGGGGCAAGTGTTCGGGTTATCCCGGGCGGGCTTTCTCGATCGCCTGCCGCGCGGGCTGACAACACGGCCGCTCGCGATTCTATTGGGACTGCGCGGTGCGCAAGAAAGTCAAACAAGCCCTGCAATGGCGCCCATAGTCCTCGGGCGCTTTCCGCGGTGAAAAACACAGTAGATTCCATGATGACTCCAATAGATGCTGAGAAGAGGGTGGTCAATCCGTGCCGCCTTGCAGCGCGGCAAAGCCGCTAAAGCGCGCGCAAGTGCGCCGACCTGATGCTGAACTGCCAAAAAAGCGCCTGCCTTCGTACCCGGGTTCTGAATTGGCGATTACCTGGTGGTTATCGTCTGATGTGAGTGCGATTCCCCTGGCTTTTCACCGCGCTCACTTACTACAGGGGCGAGGTGCTGCGAATCAGACCTACCGCCAGGCCTTCGATTTCAAATGGATCGCCGGGTCGAACGATGATGGGCTGGAAATCCGGATTTTCTGGCAGCAGTTCAATCAGGTCCTTGCCACGCCGAAGTCGCTTGACGGTGACTTCATCGCCCAGCCGCGCAACGATGATTTGGCCATTGCGGGCATCCTTGGCTTGCTGCACGGCCAACAGATCGCCGTCGATGATGCCGATATTGCGCATGCTCATACCGCGAACCTTGAGCAGATAATCAGGTCGTCTTTGGAACAGGCTCGGTTCGACGTGGTAGGTGTGCTCAATATGCTCCTGCGCGAGTATGGGGCTGCCTGCGGCGACCCGACCAATCAGAGGCAGTACCAGTTGGGCCAGGCTTTGCAGGGGCAATGAAAATTGCGGGGTGCGCGACTCATGAAAGGAGCGTAAGGCGTCGCCTCGAAGTCGGATACCGCGCGAGGTCCCGCTAACCAGTTCAATGGCGCCTTTTCGTGCCAGGGCTTGCAGGTGCTCTTCTGCTGCGTTGGCGGATTTAAAGCCCAACTCACTCGCGATTTCTGCTCGCGTGGGCGGTGCGCCGGTTTGCGCTATAGCGCTCTTGATCAGATCCAGAATTTGTTGCTGGCGCGCCGTAAGCTTCGGGCCTTCGGGCGATTGTCCGATGTCGCTGAGATTGGTCATGGATCGTCTCCTGATTGCGTCGCTAACGACGTAGTGTGTGAATTTTAGCTGGCTGAAAACCCAGTTACTGTATTTTCATCCAGTTTTAAGGGGTTTGCAAGTGAACGAAAAGAAAATCGTGATTTTGGGGACAGGTGGCACTATTGCCGGAACATCTGTCAACCCCATGGACCACACGGGCAACTCCTCTGCGCAGGTGAGTGTTCGCGACTTGTTGGCTGGGATA
>CAJAOB010000505.1 GCA_903941205.1 uncultured Burkholderiales bacterium
CGACGCCCGGCTCAGGCGACTCATCGCGCTGGCCCTGGACCACAACCGCGATCTGCGGGTCGCGCTGCTCACGATCGAGCAGACGCGCGCGCAGTACCAGATACGCCGGGCCGATCAGTTGCCGACCATCAACGCAGTGGCTTCCGGCTTGCGGCAGCCGACCACGGGCACCAGCGTGAGCACGGCCTACAACGTCGGCCTGGCCATGACGGCTTATGAACTGGACTTTTTTGGCCGTGTCAGCAGTCTCAAAGAAGTCGCGCTCGCGCAGTATCTGGCCACCCGGGAAGGCGCAGCCACAGCCCGTATCAGCCTGATCGCCGCCGTCGCCAACAGCTACCTCAGCTTGCTGGCCACTGAAGAAGCGCTGGCCCTGACGCGGCAGACCCTCCAAACGCGGGAAGAATCCCAAAAGCTCATCCAGCTGCGGTTTGACCATGGCGTCACCTCCGAGCTTGATCTGCGTCTGGCCGAGTCCGTGACGCAGGGCGCGCGCGTTGCGCTGGCGCAGCAGCAACGCCAGCGCGCGCTGGATGAAAACGCGCTCACCTTGCTGGTTGGCCAATCCGTCAAGGCCGAACTGCCGGCTAGGCCGGCCAGGCCGGCCGACACGCCCCTGGGTCAGGCCATGCTGCTGGCCGACGTTCCTGCCGGCTTGCCGTCCGATCTTCTGGTCAACCGCCCCGACATCCGGCAGGCCGAGCAGCAGTTGCTGGCCAGCAATGCCAATATCGGGGCAGCGCGTGCGGCATTCTTCCCGCGCATCGCTCTGACGGTCGGCGTTGGGAGCATCAGCAAGCAGCTCTCGGGTTTGTTGGAAAGCGGTTCCTGGGCCTGGTCGATGGCGCCGCAGCTGCTCTTGCCGATCTTTGATGCCGGCCGCAACGACGCAGGCCTTGAGTCTGCGAAAGCCGGCCAGGGTATCGCTGTGGCGCAGTACGAAAAAGCCATTCAGGGTGCTTTTCGCGAAGTCTCCGATGCACTTGCTGCGCGTAGCACCTTCGCTGAGCAGCTGAACGCTCAGACGGCGCAAGCCGCAGCGGAAAGCACCCGCCTGCGGCTCGCCGACTTGCGCTACCAAAACGGCATCAGCAGCTACCTCGACCTGTTGGACGCACAGCGATCACTGTTCGCTTCGCAGCAGGCGGTGGTCCAAACGCGATTGGCGCAACTGCAAAGCCAGGTCACGCTGTACAAGGCGCTGGGCGGTGGCTGGAAAGAACCCACCGCAGCCAAGCCCTAGCGGTTACCTTCTGGTGGCAAGTGTCCTTGCCATGCTTCGAGTGCAAGCTCGCCCACGTCTGCGAAGCCTGCCCTCGACCCGATGGGGGAGCAGGAATCCATGCCCGACCTTGCTTGCCCACCGCGGGCAGCAAGATGGCTCCCCGCTTTCGCGAGGATGACGCTGACCGTCAGGCCCTCAAACCGTCAAACCGACTTGACCGGAATCTGCTTGTACTGCCCCGAGGCGATTTTCTTTTGCCATTCGGCCGGGCCGGTGATGTGGGCGCTGGTGCCGCCTGAATCCACCGCGACGGTTACGGGCATGTCGACCACGTCGAACTCGTAAATCGCTTCCATGCCGAGGTCGGCAAAGCCCACCACTTTGGCGGTTTTGATGGCCTTGCTGACCAGGTAGGCGGCGCCGCCCACGGCCATCAGGTAGGCGCTCTGGTGTTTTTTAATGGCCTCGATGGCGACCGGGCCGCGCTCGGCTTTGCCGATCATCGAGATCAGGCCGGTCTGGGCCAGCATCATCTCGGTGAAGCTGTCCATGCGGGTGGCGGTGGTCGGGCCGGCGGGGCCGACGGCTTCGTTACCGACCGGATCGACCGGGCCGACGTAATAGATCACGCGGTTGGTGAAATCGACCGGCAGTTTTTCGCCCTTGGCCAGCATGTCGGCGATGCGTTTGTGGGCGGCGTCGCGGCCGGTCAGCATCTTGCCGCTGAGCAGCAGTGTGTCGCCTGGTTTCCAGCTCGCGACTTCTGCCTTGGTGAGCGTGTCGAGGTTGACCTTTTTGCTCTTGACGTAGTCAGGCGTCCATTGCACGTTGGGCCACAGGTCCAGGCTGGGTGGCGTCAGGTAGCTCGGGCCGCTTCCGTCGAGCACAAAGTGCGCGTGGCGCGTGGCGGCGCAGTTAGGAATCATGGCCACAGGCTTGCCGGCCGCATGCGTCGGATACATCTTGATCTTGACGTCCAGCACCGTGGTCAGGCCGCCCAGGCCTTGCGCGCCTATGCCCAGCGCGTTGACCTTGTCAAACAGCTCCAGCCGCATCTCTTCGGTCTTGCTCAGTTTCATTCCGGCCGAGCTTTTGGCCTGCAACTCGTACATATCCAGGTCATCCATCAGGCTTTCCTTGGCCATCAGCACGGCTTTCTCAGCCGTGCCACCAATGCCGATGCCCAGCATGCCGGGCGGGCACCAGCCTGCGCCCATGGTCGGCACGGTCTTGAGCACCCAGTCCACGATGGAGTCGCCGGGGTTGAGCATGGCCATCTTGCTTTTGTTTTCCGAGCCGCCCCCCTTGGCCGCCACGGTCACTTCCATCGTGTTGCCCGGCACCAGCTCGGTGAAGATCACGGCGGGCGTGTTGTCTTTGGTGTTTTTGCGGTCAAAGTGCGGGTCGGCCACCACGCTGGCGCGCAGCGTGTTGTCGGGGTGGTTGTAGCCCCGGCGCACGCCTTCGTTGACGGCGTCTTCAAAACTGCCGGTGAAGCCCGTCAGGCGCACCTCCATGCCGAGTTTCACGAACACGTTGACGATGCCGGTGTCCTGGCAGATCGGCCTGTGGCCGGTGGCGCTCATCTTGGAGTTGGTCAGGATCTGGGCAATCGCGTCTTTGGCGGCCGGGCTTTGTTCGCGCTCGTAAGCGCGCGCCAGATGGGCGATGTAATCGGCCGGGTGGTAATAGCTGATGAATTGCAGCGCAGCAGCGACCGATTCGATCAGGTCGGCTTGTTGAATTTGGGTGGTCATGGGCGGGTCGTGGGCGTGTCGTGGACGTTGTAGATATGACGAAAGGGGCACTCGCCGGTGTTCACGGCGGGCAAACCCTGCTAGCGTATTTTCAGCCTTCCATTTTGACAGCTAACCCAACGGCAGCCTGACATGACCCATCTCTCGCCTTTGAACCTGCGCTCGGAGAACGACAGCTTTGGCTTGATCGAGGTACCCGCCGAGCGGCTCTGGGGTGCGCAGACCCAGCGGTCTTTGCAATTCTTCAACATCTCCGGCGAGCAGCAGCCACGCGAGTTGATTGATGCGCTGGCATTGGTCAAGCACGCCGCGGCGGCGGTCAATCTGGCCTTCGGACTCTTGCCGGGCGACAAGGCCCAGGCCATCATGGCAGCCGCAGAAGAAGTGCGTGCCGGCCATTTGCCCCTGGAGTTTCCGCTGGTGGTCTGGCAAACCGGTTCGGGCACGCAGACGCACATGAACATGAACGAGGTGCTGGCGAACCGGGCCAGCGAACTGCTGGGCGGCGAGCGCGGTATTCGTCGCCGAGTCCATGCGAACGACGATGTCAACCGCAGCCAGTCGTCAAACGACGTGTTCCCGACGGCCATGCATGTGGCCGCGGTCGAAACCCTCAGCCACCGTCTGCTGCCTGCGCTGGCCGGTCTGCGCGCCACGCTGGAGGCCAAGGCCGAGGCCTTTAGCGGCATCATCAAGATCGGCCGCACCCATTTGCAGGACGCTACGCCGCTCACATTGGGGCAGGAGTTTTCAGCTTATGCCGCCCAGCTGGCGCACGGCGAGCAGCATGTTCGAGCGGCGCTGCCGCACCTTTGCGAGCTCGCGCTGGGTGGCACCGCGGTCGGCACAGGCCTTAACGCGCCGCAGGGCTACGCAGAGAAAGTGGCGGCCGAACTGGCGCGGCTGACGGGCCAGGCTTTCGTGACAGCGCCCAACAAGTTCGAGGCGCTGGCCTCGTGTGATGCGCTGGTGCATGCGCACGGTGCGCTCAAGACGCTGGCCGCCAGCCTGATGAAGATCGCCAACGATGTGCGCTGGCTGGCCAGCGGGCCGCGCAGTGGCCTGGGCGAGTTGCGCCTTCCTGAAAACGAGCCCGGTTCATCCATCATGCCGGGCAAGGTCAACCCGACCCAGAGCGAGGCGCTGACCATGCTGTGCTGCCAGGTGTTTGGCAACGACGTGGCGATCAACTTGGGCGGGGCCTCCGGCAACTTCGAGCTCAATGTGTTCAGGCCGTTGATTGCCCACAATTTTTTGCAAAGCGTGCGGCTTCTGGCGGACGGCATGCGCAGCTTCAATGAGCATTGCGCCGTCGGCATCGAACCTTGCCGCGAGCGCATCGATGCCTTGCTGCAGCAGTCGCTGATGCTGGTGACGGCGCTGAACCCGCATATTGGCTACGACAAGGCGGCCGCCATTGCCCGCAAGGCGCACCAGGAAGGCAGCACGTTGCGCGAGGCTGCGCTGGCTTCGGGACATGTCACCAGCCAGCAGTTTGACGCCTGGGTCCGGCCGGCCGACATGGTCCATCCCGGCGGCAGGCGCTGCACACCCTGATCTTGCTGCGCCGGTAAGGTGGTGAGCAGCCTTCAGTCGGTACGTGCGCCCGGCACTCAGTGGCCCGCGCTCTCGGTCCGCGTCATCAACTTGTCGGTGTACGCAATGGCTACGGCGCTGAGCAGGAAAACCACATGGATGATGGTTTGCCACATCAGTACTTTCACGTCGTAGTTGGCCGCGTTGATGAAAGTCTTGAGCAGGTGGATGGAACTGATGCCGATGATGGCAGTGGCCAGCTTGACCTTGAGCACCGAGGCGTTGACGTGGCTGAGCCATTCGGGCTGGTCAGGATGCTCCTCGAGATTCATGCGGCTGACGAAAGTCTCGTAACCGCCGACGATGACCATGATCAGGAGGTTGGAGATCATGACCACGTCAATCAGGGCCAGAACCACCAGCATGATGACAGTCTCATTGAGCGAGGTGATCTCTGTCTCCGTCTTGTAGCCTATGCTGGTGACCAGCGCCTGCAAGGCTGTCTGGCTGCCAAAGACCGCTTCGACAAGATGCGTGAGTTCCACCAGGAAGTGAAAGACATAGACGCATTGCGCGGCAATCAGGCCGACGTAGAGAGGCAGTTGGAGCCAGCGGCTGGCGAAGATGAACTTTGGAATAGGGCGCATCGGTGTCTTGGATGAGGGTTTCTGCGGGGACATATCGTGCCTTGTTGGTTTAGCCTGAAATTGTAGGGGTTCGCTATCGGCCGGCGTGGTTTTGCGGAAAATGCAGGCGCCCGTCAGTCAGTGGCTTGTAAGTGCCCGAACCGATATTTCGCCGTTGACGAGAATTTAGGTAACTTCATAACAAGGAGACAGCTCATGAGTGCACCGCTATCCGCAATCGAGTCTACGCTGGTTGAAAACCGGGTTTTCAACCCTGATCCGGCCCTGGTCAGGACGGCCCGAATTTCTGGAATGGCGGCTTACGAAGCCCTTTGCAAGGAAGCAGAAACCGACTTGGAAGGTTTCTGGGCGCGTCTGGCGCGTGAAAACCTGAGCTGGAAAAAGCTTTTTACGCAGACCCTGGACGAGTCCAGCGCGCCGTTTTACAAGTGGTTTGCCGACGGTCAGCTCAACGCCTCCTACAACTGCCTGGACCGTCACCTCGGCACGCCGACCGAGCACCAAAAAGCCATCATCTTCGAGAGCGACGACGGCAAGGTCACCAACGTGACCTACAAGGAGCTGCACGCCAAGGTCTGCCAGTTCGCCAATGCCCTGAAGGGCATGGGTGTTCAAAAAGGTGATCGCGTCGTCATCTACATGCCGATGACCGTCGAAGGCGTGGTGGCCATGCAGGCCTGCGCGCGCATTGGTGCCACCCACTCGGTGGTGTTCGGCGGCTTTTCGGCCAAGAGCCTGCAAGAGCGCATTCAGGACGCCGGCGCCGTTGCAGTCATCACTGCCAACTATCAGTTGCGCGGCGGCAAGGAATTGCCTCTCAAGGCCATCGTTGACGAAGGCCTGGCCATGGGCGGCTGCGAGTCGATCAAGAACGTCGTCGTTTTTCAGCGCACGCCCTCAGCCTGCAACATGGTCGCCGGCCGCGACAGCCTCATGCACGAGGTCATGGCCAAACAGCCAGCTGCGTGCGAGCCTGAGTTCGTCGGTGCCGAACATCCGCTGTTCATTCTTTACACCTCCGGCTCGACCGGCAAACCCAAGGGCGTTCAGCACAGCACGGGCGGCTACCTGCTCTGGGCCAAGCTGACCATGGACTGGACGTTTGATATTCGCCCGTCCGATGTGTTCTGGTGCACCGCCGACATTGGCTGGATCACCGGCCACACGTATGTGGCTTACGGCCCGCTGGCCGCAGGCGCCACGCAAGTGATTTTTGAAGGTGTGCCGACTTACCCGGACGCCGGTCGCTTCTGGCAGATGATTGAGCGCCACAAGGTCAGCGTGTTCTACACCGCCCCAACGGCCATTCGCTCTCTGATCAAGGCCGCCGAAGCCGATCCGAAGGTTCATCCTGACGCCTCCGACCTGAGCAGCCTGCGCATTCTGGGTTCGGTGGGCGAGCCCATCAACCCGGAAGCCTGGATGTGGTTCTACAAAAACATCGGTCACGAGAAGTGCCCGATCGTCGATACCTTCTGGCAAACAGAAACCGGCGGTCACATGATCACGCCTCTGCCTGGCGCCACGGCGCTGGTTCCCGGCAGTTGCACGCTGCCGCTGCCCGGAATCATGGCTGCCATCGTCGATGAAGTCGGCGCTGATGTGCCTAACGGCTCGGGTGGCATGCTGGTCATCAAGCGCCCCTGGCCGTCGATGATCCGCACCATCTGGAATGATCCCGAGCGCTTCGCCAAGAGCTACTTCCCCTCGGAGATGGGCGGCAAGTTCTATCTCGCCGGCGATGGCGCGGTACGAAGCCAGGACCGCGGCTACTTCCGCATTACGGGCCGGATTGACGACGTGCTTAATGTCTCGGGCCATCGCATGGGGACCATGGAAATCGAGTCTGCGCTGGTGGGGCATTCGGCGCTGGTTGCCGAAGCCGCGGTTGTCGGACGCCCTGACGACGTGACCGGCGAAGCCATCGTCGCTTTTGTCGTGCTCAAGCGCTCGCGGCCCACGGGGGACGAGGCCAAAGCCATCGCCAAGGAACTTCGCGACTGGGTCGGCAAGGAAATCGGCCCGATCGCCAAGCCCAAAGAAATCCGTTTTGGCGATAACCTGCCCAAAACCCGCAGCGGCAAGATCATGCGGCGTCTGTTGCGCGGCATTGCCAAGGGCGACGCCATTCCGCAAGACACCTCGACCCTGGAGAACCCGGCGATCCTGGATCAGCTGTCTGAGAAGAGCTGATTTGGGTACAGATCTGGCTTTTCGAAGCCTTTGAAAAGCCCTTAAAAAGCCCTTAAAAAGCTCGCGGTATGCGGGCTTTTTTAATTCTCCTTTCACGGGGTGCGCAGGCACCCATCCGGTTTTTCTTCATTCAGGTTTGCCCGTTCAAGGCGTGGCTGCCAGCACCAGGCAGAGTGGGTCCGCCCGGCTGGTGTCGAGTTTGACCTGCCCGGATGAAAGAGCCGCCCTGCACGACGCCGTGTGGGCGATCGCCGTGGCCGTGGCGTTTTTAGCGGTTTCGACCTGGGCGCTAAGTGAAGTCAGAACAAGGTGCCATGACCAGCGAAATCGGACCATGAAGACACTCCGCAGGCGGCGTTGGAAATGTCTTATGGCTTGCCACGACTCAGCGCCTGTTTCATGTCGGCAGAGGCTCGTAGCGTCTGAAGGCCTGAGCCACCCGGCGCCGGACACCGATCGCACCTCTGGCTGGCACTGCCAGGCGGTCGCAGGCGCAAGCCCGTCTGGTGCAGCCCTGCGGTAGACCTAAAAAAGCCCGCTCGAAAGCGGGCTTTTCAGGGCTATCAAAGCTCTACTTTTGCGCCATGATCCAGTTGACAAGCGCTTTCGCTTCATCTGGCGAAACCTGTGAGTTGGCTGGCATCGGCACGGGACCCCAAACGCCGCTCCCACCTTTGATGACTTTGACGGAAAGCTTTTCCAAGGCATCTTTTTGACTGGCGTACTTGCCCGCCACGTCCTTGAATGACGGGCCGACGAGTTTCTTGTCTGTCGCGTGGCAGGCCATGCAGTTCTTTGCCGTGGCCAGTTTCAGATCGGCCAGAACCGGCGTTGAGAACACTGTGCCGGCGATCAGCGCAGCCATCGGGAAAAGTATGTTTTTCATTTAAGCCTCTGGTAACGATTGAAAATTGCCTGCAAGAGTTCAACGCCGGGACACGCCGGCCAGTTGACCTGGTAAACCCGATAAATCCATTAAACCCGCAAGCCTGGCTGAGAGCGGGTTGGTCAGATTCACTGCTTTGCGGTCCGCGTAGGCCGGTGCGCCCGATCAGTAGTCGTCCAGCACCGCGCCTTTGCTCGCGCTGGAAGCGTTGAAGGCGAACTTGGCTTGTACGCCTCGTGTATAGCGCGGCTGGGGCGCCTTCCAGCCAACTTTGCGCGCCGCCAGCGCTTCGTCACTGATGTTGAGTTGAAGCAGCAACTGTTTGGCGTCGATGGTGATCGAGTCGTTTTCCTCGATGAATGCGATGTTGCCGCCGGCGGCTGCTTCTGGCGCGACATGCCCGACCACCATGCCCCAGGTTCCGCCTGAAAACCGGCCGTCAGTGATCAGGCCGACGCTTTCGCCCAGACCCGCGCCAATCAGGGCGCCGGTGGGGGCCAGCATCTCGGGCATACCCGGGCCGCCCTTGGGGCCCAGGTAGCGCAGCACCATCACGTCGCCGGCCTTGATCTTGCCGGCCAGAATCGCGGCCAGTGCCGACTGCTCGTCGTCAAACACGCGGGCCGGGCCGGTCATCACGGGGTTTTTCAGGCCGGTGATCTTGGCAACGCAGCCTTCGGGCGAGAGGTTGCCCTTGAGCACGGCCAGGTGGCCCTGCGCATACATGGGTTTGTCAATCGGCCGGATCACATCCTGATTTGCGCGCGGTGCGTCGGGTACGTCCTTGAGCACTTCGGCGATGGTCTGACCGGTGATGGTCAGGCAGTCGCCATGCAGTAGGCCGGCTGTGAGCAGCATTTTCATGACCTGTGGAATGCCGCCGGCCTGGTGCAAGTCGACCGCCAGGTATTTGCCGCTGGGTTTCAAATCGCACAGCACGGGCGTCTTTTGGCGAATGCGTTCGAAGTCGTCAATGCTCCAGTCGACGCCGGCCGTGTGGGCAATCGCCAGGAAGTGCAGCACGGCGTTGGTCGAGCCGCCAGTGGCCATGATCACGGCCACGGCGTTTTCGATGGCTTTTTTGGTGACGATGTCGCGCGGCTTGATGTTTTTCTTGATCGCCTCAATCAGCACCTTGGCGGACTCTTTGGCCGAGTTGGCTTTTTCATCATGCGGGTTGGCCATGGTCGAGGAGTAGGGCAGCGACATACCCAGAGCCTCGAAGGCGCTGGACATGGTGTTGGCCGTGTACATGCCGCCGCAGCTGCCGGTGCCGGGAATCGCGCGGCGCTCGATCTGCAGCAAGTCTTCGTCGCTCATGCGGCCTGCGGCGTGCTCGCCCACAGCTTCAAACACGCTGACGATGTTGAGGTCTTTGCCCTTGTAGTGGCCGGGCAGGATGGTGCCGCCATAGACATAGATGGCCGGCACATTGGCGCGCAAGATACCCATCAGGCCGCCAGGCATGTTCTTGTCGCAGCCGCCAACCACCAGCACGCCGTCCATCCACTGGCCTTGCACGCAGGTTTCGATGCAGTCGGAGATGACTTCGCGGCTGACCAGCGAGTACTTCATGCCTTCGGTGCCCATGGCCATGCCGTCGGAGATGGTCGGTGTGCCGAAAACCTGCGCGTTGCCGCCCGCCTCTTCAATGCCGGCGATGGCCGCGTCGGCGAGCTTTTGCAAGCCCGAATTGCAGGGTGTGATGGTGCTGTGGCCGTTGGCCACGCCCACCATGGGTTTCTTGAAATCGCCGGCCTCGTAGCCCATGGCGTAGTACATGGAGCGATTCGGCGCACGCGAGGTGCCTTCGGTGATATTGCGGCTGCGGCGGTTGATGGCGTCGGCTTCTGGCAGGTTGTCTTGCGTCATGAAGTGTCTCTGTGGGTTGGGGTCGGGTGTTTGATGGCGCTGTTGCTTCGACGGCGGATTTTACGACGCCGCCCCCGTGCGGGCCGCCCTCGAGAACGCAAAGGGCTTTCAGGTGGCGACGGCCTGAAGGCCACTGGCACAATCGCGCGATGCTTATTCACCCCGAAATCAATCCCGTCGCGCTGCAACTCGGACCCATCGCCATTCATTGGTACGGGCTGACCTATCTGGCCGCTTTCGGGCTGTTTTTGCTGCTGGGAATCCGCCGCCTGCGCCAGGAGCCCTACGCCAGCATGACCGGCGCGGCCGCGTGGAGCCGGCGCGATATTGAAGATATTTTGTTTCTGGGCGTCATGGGCGTGGTGCTGGGCGGGCGCATTGGCTACTGTGTTTTTTACAAGCCCGGCTACTACCTGGCGCATCCGCTGGAAGTGCTGGCCGTGTGGCAGGGCGGCATGAGTTTTCATGGCGGCATGCTGGGCGTTCTGGTGTCGCAACTGTGGTTTGCGCGCACCCGGAAAAAACCGTGGCTGGAGGTGATGGACCTGATTGCGCCTTGCGTGCCAACCGGCCTGGCTGCAGGCCGCATAGGCAACTTCATCAACGGGGAGTTGTGGGGGCGTTTGAGCGATCCTGACCTGCCCTGGGGCATGGTGTTCAGGCACAGCGGGTCCATGCTGCCGAGGCATCCGTCACAGCTTTATCAGTTCGCGCTCGAAGGGGTGCTGCTGTTTGTGCTGCTCTGGTTCTACGCGCGCCAGCGGCGCCGCACTGGGCAGGTGTCAGCGGCTTTCCTGACCGGCTATGGATTGTTCCGCTTCATCGCCGAGTTCTTTCGCGAACCCGATGACTACCTGGGCCTGCTGGCCCTGGGCATGAGCATGGGCCAGTGGCTGTGCGTCCCGATGATTTTCGGCGGTATGGCGCTGTGGGTCTGGGCCTCCCGACGGGCTTGATGCGCTGAGCTTGCGGGTTTGTCAACGTGATTGGCGTAACTCGGCCGTTTTTGAAAATTCGGCACATCAACGCATGGTTTGGCTTCATTTGACGGCTGATGGCTGCATTTTCGGCAGGGTCGCTCTTGTCCTTTTGAGTTTTGGATCTCATAATTACCCGTAATTACTGCGTTTCAATCGTTTTAAACGGATCTTGTTTCCATGCGCCTCGTCCAAAACTCCCTGCACCTGGAGGTCGCCGCCAGGCTGCGGGATCAAATCTTCAACGGTTTTTTGGCCCCGGGGACTTTCCTTGACGAGGTGGCTTTGTGTGAAAGCCTGAAGATTTCACGCACCCCGCTGCGCGAAGCGCTGAAGGTACTGAGCGCCGAGGGCTTGCTTCGTCACGAGCCGCGGCGCGGCTGCTTTGTGAGTGAAGTCACGGCGCAGGATCTTGATGACATCTTTCCGGTCATCGCCTTGCTTGAGGGTCGTTGCGCCTTCGAGGCGGCGCGTCGCTCCAGTGACGCCGACCTTGCCGCTTTGGGCGCCTTGCACGAGCGCCTGAAAGATCATGCCGAGGCTGGCCGTATTCAGGGCTATTACGACACCAACCTACAGATTCATGAAGCCATCATCCTGCTGGCCAACAACCGCTGGCTGACCCAGGCCATCGCTGATTTGCGCAAGATTCTCAAGTTGGCGCGATTGCAGCAATTGCATGCGCCCGGCCGGTTGGCGCAAAGTCTGGCTGAGCACCTGACGGTCTATGCCGCGCTGAAAAGTCGCGACAGCCAGGGCGCCGAAGCAGCCATGCGAACACACCTCACGCGCCAGCGCGAGGCCTTGCGCGACTTGTCGCATCAGCAGGCCAAGAGCCGGGTGAGCGCATGAGCTCCACGGACTGGCTTCTGCGTGGCTTGCAGAGCGTCAAAGCGGGCCAGAGCCAGCGGCCGCGGCAAGCCGCCAGCCTCGCGCCGCCCGGCCCGGAAGCGCCCGTTGCCCTGAGCCGTCGCTCGACGCGGGAGCGGCTTCGCGCGGTCTTGAAGCACAAAGAGGAAGCCCTGTCGCCGCGTGTCCTCAGGCGCACGCTGACCGAACTTCAATTGGTGGTGGATGCCGGGGTCAGCGAAGTCGAGGGCGGACGTCGTGCCCGCGCGTTTGCTGCCTGGTATGCCTCGGCCACACCGGCACAACGGCTGGATGCCTGGGTGCTCATGAGCGAGTATTTCGGTCCCAGCGCTGAAAAAATGCAGACTGCCCGGGCGCAATACGAGTCGGCGATGGACTCGCCCGATGAGGGGCAGGCTGAAATTGAACTGCGAAAAGCCTTCGCCTCGCCGCGTGCGCGGCTGCTTCAGCGTTTTTCGGTCTTTCCCGAGGGCCTGCGGTTTTTGCTTGACTTGCGGGCAGAACTCCTGCCGCATTTGAAAAGCGATAAACGACTGCTGGCGCTTGATGCCGAACTCGAAAGCCTTTTTTCCACCTGGTTTGACCTGGCCTTTCTGGAACTGCGGCGCATCAGCTGGGATTCGCCCGCATCGCTGATCGAAAAACTGATCAAGTACGAGGCCGTTCACGCGATCAAGGGTTGGGCCGACGTGAAGAACCGGCTGGACAGTGACCGCCGCTGCTACGGATTTTTTCATCCGCGCTTGCCCGACGAGCCCCTGATTTTCGTCGAGGTGGCTTTGGTTGATGAACTCGCCGAGGCCATCACGCCGCTGCTCGATGAGTCTGCGGCTGCCAGTGATCTGGACAAAGCCAGCGCAGCAATTTTTTATTCCATCAGCAACACGCAAGCCGGATTGCGCGGCGTGAGTTTTGGCGACTCCCTGATCAAGCGCGTGGTCGAGACCTTGCGCGCCGAATTCCCACGCCTGAAGACTTTCGCGACGCTCTCGCCGATCCCGGGCTTTCGCAGTTGGCTGGGCCAGCACGCAAGTGCCCTGCTGGCCAAATTGCCGGACAAGGAACGTCGGTCGCTGGCGCAGGCGCTGGCGTTGCCAAGCCCCACGGCTGCAAGTTTCCTCGCGCATGCCGACAAGCCCTTGCAGCTAGATGAGAAGTCTGTCATCCGGCGCCTGCTTATGCGCTGCGCTGCCGAGTACCTCGGGCGACAGTTTCACGAAGGCCGGCCGCTCGACGCCGTGGCGCGTTTTCATTTGGGTAATGGCGCGCGCGTGGAGCGGCTCAACTGGGCGGGCGA
>CAJAOB010000506.1 GCA_903941205.1 uncultured Burkholderiales bacterium
GATCAGGTCGAGGGCATGCTTCGCGAGGATGACAGGCAAGCTGCGGCGCTTACGCCAGTAACCATCACTCCAGACAAGCCCGTCGTCCCCGCACCCCACCACCGTCATTCCTGCGAAAGCAGGAATCCATCCGCCTGACCCCGTCGCCGGACCCATGGACCATGGAACCCCGCCCCCAGATCAGGTCGAGGGCATGCTTCGCGAGGATGACAGGCAAGGTGCGGCGCTTACGCCAGTGACCATCACTCCAGACAAGCCCGTCGTCCCCGCACCGCACCACCGTCATTCCTGCGGAAGCAGGAATCCATCTGCCTGACCCCGCCGCCGGACCCATGGACCGTGGAACCCCGCCCCCAGATCAGGTCGAGGGCATGCTTCGCAAGAATGACAGGCAAGGTGCGGCGCTTACGCCAGAAAGCATCACTCCAGGCAAGCCCGTCGTCCCCGCACCGTACCACCGTCATTCCTGCGAAAGCAGGAATCCATCCGCCCTTCCCCGCCTCCTGACCCCTGCACTGCGAATCCCCGCCCACCCGATCAGGTCGAGGGCATGCTTCGCGAGGATGACAGGCAAGCTGCGGCGCTTACGCCAGTAACCATCACTCCAGACAAGCCCGTCGTCCCCGCACCCCGGCACCGTCATTCCTGCGAAAGCAGGAATCCATACCCCTGACCCCGTCGCCGGACCCATGGACCATGGAACCCTGACCCCCTGATCTGGTCGTGGGCAACCTGTGCCTGGGCGACGGAAAAGCGCTGTCATTCTCGTCCACTCGCGCGTTTTTGCATGCCGCGAGCCTGCCGAGGGACTCTCCGAGGCGGAACCTTGCACCGCTGTTGCGCGCTCCGACCTCGCGGTAAAGATGACTCCATCCGGACGCACACAAAAAACAAAAAAGTAGTTTTAAAGAATTATTTTGATATTTTTAGAGTACTATTTAACGCGTTTAATGTTGGATTTATCCAAAAAAGGCTAAAGCCTCTACTACTTAAAGCGAAACATATGCAGGCCCCCGCTTCAATCACCAGCCACACCGCGCCAGCACACATTGCCATCATCATGGACGGCAACCGGCGCTGGGCCAAAGCCCGGCTTTTGCCCGTAGCGATTGGTCATGCCAACGGTGCACGGCGGGTGCGCAGCATTGTTCAGGCTTGCGCTGACCGGGGGGTGCGGTTTCTCACCCTGTTTGCTTTCAGCACCGAAAACTGGGCCCGACCAGCCGATGAAGTGTCCAGCCTGATGGGCTTGCTGTCGCTGTACCTGCAAAAAGAAGTCAGCGACATGAACGCCAAAGGGGTGCGCTTGAAGGTTGTTGGCGACATTTCCCAATTTGCGCCGCGGCTCCAGGCCCTCATCCGGCACGCCCAGGCCAACACGGCGCACAACGACACCATCACGCTGACCATTGCTGCGAACTACGGCGGGCGCTGGGATGTCTTGCAGGCGGTCAAGGCCTGGCAGGCCGCGCACCCCGGTGACACGGTGGACGTGATGGACGAAAAAAGCCTCACCCCCTACTTGGCGCTGGCCTATGCGCCAGACCCTGACTTGTTGATCCGCACGGGCGGCGAGTCGCGCATCAGCAATTTCATGCTTTGGCAGCAGGCCTACACCGAGTTTTACTTCACCGACGTGTTGTGGCCCAGCTTCACAGACGAGGCACTCGACGCGGCCATCGCCGATTTCCACACCCGCGACCGCCGCTTTGGCGGCGACATCACGTCCCATCACCCTGCCCCTGCGACAGCCGCCGTCTCTCAAGCGGGCTGAATCTCCCGAATCGTCCATGCCCCGTACACCACGCTCTTCGCACACTGTTTTGAGAACACCTCTCATCCTCTTCGCCATGACTTTGTGGTTCGGCCTGCCCGCTCAGGCGCAAATCACGCTGGCACCCTCCATCAGCACCGCCTTGGGTGGCGCTGCAACAGGCGCAGCTGCTGGCCCGGCGGCCGCCGCAACCGGCACCGCAACTGACGCCCGGGCAAGCACCAGAGGAATGACGGCCGAGGCACTGCCCGGCGCCAAAGCTGACGTGAGATCCGACGCAAGAGCCGACGTCAAAACGGATTCAAAAACCGAAGCCAAAGCCCAGCCCAAACCGGGTGCCAAAAACGACGGAAAAGCCGACGGAAAAGCCGACGCATCAACAGACGACAACAGCAAACCCCTCGCGTCCGAATCCGTCAAAGACGCTGCCGCCAACGAAACCGAGTTCCAGCGCTTTGTCTTGAGCGCCACGGGGCAGTCGCTGCGCCTTTTTGGCTTTGAACTGTTTGGCCGTGAGTCGAGCTTTTCTGCGGTGCAGGCTGCCCCCGTGCCAGCGGGTTACATCTTGGGCCCGGGCGACGAAATCGTGCTGCAAGTCAATGGCCTGATGGACGCCACCGAGCGCCTCGTCATTGACCGCGATGGCCGCATCATGGTGCCCAAGGTCGGCCCCCTCAACTTGGCCGGGGTGCCGCTGAACGAGGCAGAAAAAACCCTCAGCACACACATCGGCCGGGTGTTTCGCAACTTCACGGTCAGCGTCACCATGGGCCGGCTGCGCAGCATCGAGGTCTTTGTGGTCGGGCAGGCGCGCAAACCCGGCAAGCATCTGGTCAGCAGTTTGTCGAGCCTGGTCAACGCCCTGTTCGAGACCGGCGGCCCCACGGCCAACGGCAGCCTGCGCGCCATCGAACTGCGCCGCGCCGGCAAAAAAATAGCCACCGTTGACCTGTACGCCTTTTTGGCCCGCGGCGACAACACCGCTGACACGCAATTGCTGGCCGGCGACATTCTCTACATTCCACCGGCAGGCCCGCGCGCCGCGCTGCTCGGCACGCTCAACGCCCCCGCCATCTACGAGCTACGACCCGGGGAATCCATCAGCGACATCCTGGCCCTGTCAGGCGGCTTGCCCACGCTGGCCGCACCGCAAAAAGCCCAGCTCGAGCGGGTCGATGCCAGCCGCGACATCGCCCGTTATGTCGAAGACTTCGCGCTGGATGCCGCCGGCATGTCCCAGGCGCTCAAGGCCGGCGACATCCTGACTGTTTTTCAGATCAGCCCGCAAATTGCCAACGCTGTCACGCTGCAAGGCAATGTGGCGGCGCCGCTGCGCTACAACTTCAAGCCCGGCATGCGCGTGGCTGATTTGCTGAGCGACAAACGCCTGCTCATTCCCGGCAGCTACTGGCTGCGCATCAAC
>CAJAOB010000507.1 GCA_903941205.1 uncultured Burkholderiales bacterium
AGGGGCACGACTTGCGCGCCCTGCTGCGCGGCGGCTTCGACGATGCGCAAATCGCCGGCGCCGTGGCGCAGATCTGGCAGGCCCGCACCGACCGCTATTCAGAACTGCGCGCCGTCCTGCCGCCCGACACGACGCCCGGCGAAGGCTTGAAACGCGTGGAAATGAGTTACATCGGTGGCTGAGTTGGAGCGCACTTTTTCGTCATCCCTGCGCAGGCAGGGATCCATCCCCGCCTTTTGACTGCTTCTCATGATCGACATCTCTGACATCACCGGCGTGATCCTCGCCGGCGGCCGTGGCTCCCGCATGGGCGGGGCTGACAAAGGCCTGCAAAACTTCCATGGCGTGCCGCTGGCGCTGCACACGCAGCTGCGGCTGAGCCCGCAAGTCGGCGAGCTGCTGATCAATGCCAACCGGAACCTTGCCGCCTACGAGTCTTTCGGTGTGCCGGTCTGGCCTGATGCGGCCAGTCTGGGTGACTTTGCCGGGCCGTTGGCCGGGTTTTTGACGGGCCTGGAACGCTGCGAAACGCCCTTGATGCTGACCGTGCCCTGCGACACGCCGCTGTTTCCGCAGGATCTGGTGGTAAGGCTGGCCGAGGCGCTGGAGCGCGACGGTGCGGACATCGCCATGGCGGCGGCGCTAGAAGAAGACGGTCAGCTGCGCGCCCAGCCGGTGTTTTGCCTGATGCGGGCGGGCCTGCTGGAGAGCGTGGTTCGTTTCACCCAAGGCGGCGGGCGAAAGATAGACGCCTGGACGGCGCAGCATCAAACCGTGCTGGTCCCCTTCGATCAGCCCGGCGATGATCCAAAAGCGTTTTTCAATGCCAACACGCTGGCAGAGTTGCACCAGCTCGAAAGCCGCTGAGGACTTTAAATGCAGCCCAAAACCATCGCGCAAATCGCTGCGGAGCTTCAAGGCTATGACCCGCAAGCCTTGTCGGCAGACGCGGTGCTGGCGTTTTTGCAGAAGCTGGTGACACCGGTGACTCAAAGCACCGACTTGCCGCTGTTTGAAGCCTTGGGCAAGGTGCTGGCGGCTGACGTGGTCTCGCCCATGGACGTGCCGCCGCATGACAACTCGGCCATGGACGGCTATGCCTTTGATGGCGCGCAGCTTGGCGATGCACCCTTGAACTTGAGAGTGCTCGGCACGGCGCTCGCCGGCAAGGCTTGGCAGGGCCCGGTCGCTGCGGGTGAATGCGTGAAGATCATGACCGGCGCCGTGATGCCCGCCGGCCTGGACACCGTGGTGCCGCAAGAAATGGTCACGTCGGGCCATGATGCTTCGCTCATCTGCGTAGCGCCCCGGCTCGTCCAAGCCGGCGACAACCGGCGCCTGCGCGGCGAAGACCTGACCCGGGGCCTGGCCGCCTTGCGCAAGGGTCAAATCATCACGCCAGCGCGCCTGGGGCTGGCCGCATCGCTGGGGCTGCCCACCCTGCCCTGCGTCAGGCCGCTGCGTGTGGCTTACTTTTCAACCGGCGACGAGATCTTGTCGCTTGGTCAAGCACCGCGCGAAGGTGCGGTTTACGACAGCAACCGCTACACCGCTTTCGGCCTGCTCAAGCGCCTGGGCTGCGAGGTGATCGACATGGGCGTGGTCAGCGACGACCCGGCCGGCCTAGAGGCGGCTTTTCGAGGTGCTGCCGCGGGGGCTGACGCGATCATCACCAGCGGCGGCGTCAGCGTGGGCGAGGCAGACCACACCAAAGCCATGATGAAAAAACTCGGTGACGTGGCTTTCTGGCGTGTCGCCATGCGGCCCGGACGGCCGATGGCGGTGGGTCGGATCACGGCCGGTGACGGTCAAGGGGCCGGCGCAGTGCTGTTCGGCCTGCCCGGCAACCCGGTGGCCGTGATGGTGACCTTTCTGGCTTTTGTGCGTCCGGCCTTGCTACAAATGATGGGCTGCACCGACGCCCCGCCCCCCCTGCTCAAAGCGCACAGCCAGGAAGCGCTGCGCAAAAAGGCCGGGCGTACCGAATACCAGCGCGGCTGGGTTTGGAGCGCTGCCGACGGATCCTTACAGGTACGCACCACCGGCAACCAGGGCTCGGGCGTGCTGAGCTCTATGGCCCAAGCCAATGGCCTGATCGTGATGCATCACAGTCAGGGCCATGTCGCCCCAGGCGATCTGGTCGATGTGATGATGTTCGACGGCGTCATCTAGACGCCGCCTCGCTGCCGGGATTACTTGGCGATAAGCTCCGGGGCGTTGCCATGACCGTGGCCGCCCGAAAGCGGCTGTTCATGGGCCTCTCGCTTGTTGGCGCCGGGCACCTTCTTGCGGGCAAACAGCGTGTACATGGTGGGCACCACGAACACCGTCAACACCGTACCCAGCGACATACCACCCACAATCACCCAGCCGATTTGCATGCGCGATTCGGCGCCCGCGCCGGTGGCCAGCGCCAGTGGCAAGGCGCCCAGCACCATGGCGCCCGTGGTCATCATGATCGGGCGCAGGCGTTGCGAGGCAGCCTTGACCACAGCGTCAATCATCGACATGCCCTGCCCGCGCAGCTGGTTGGTGAACTCGACAATCAAAATGCCGTGCTTGGTGATGAGGCCGACCAGCGTGATCAAACCGATCTGCGAATACACGTTGAGAGAGCCGCCGCTCCACTTGAGCGCGATCAGCGCTCCGATCATGGACAGTGGCACCGACAGCATGATCACCAGCGGGTCAATGAAGCTTTCAAACTGGGCCGCTAGCACCAGGAAAATGAACACCAGCGCCAGCACAAACACGATGACCAGCGCACCCTGCGACTTTTTGAACTCGCGCGAGGTGCCGTTGAGCTCGGTGGTGTAACCGCTTTTGAGCACCTTGGCAGCCGTCTGGTCAAGGAACTTCAGGGCCTCGCCCAGCGAGTAATCACCCGACAGATTGGCCGTGATGGTGGCCGAGCGACGCTGACCGAAGTGATTGAGCTCTCGCGGCGAGACGCTTTCACGTACTTTCACCAAGGCACCCAGGGGAATCATGGCGTCGTTGCGACCCCGAACATAAATGCGGTCAATGTCGTCGGGCGTATTGCGACTGCTGGCCTGCGTCTGCACGATCACGTCGAATTGTTCGGCATCACGCTTGTAGCGCGTCACGTTACGACCACCGAGCAAGGTCTCGATGGCCCTGGCAACCACATCGACGCTTACGCCAAGGTCCGCGGCTTTTTCGCGATCAATATCAATTCGCAACTCTGGCTTGTTCAAGCGCAGGTCCACGTCCGGCGAGGTGATTCCGGGGTTCTTGGCGATCTCGTCGAGCATCTGGCGCACGGCGGTGTTGAGGTTTTGGTAACTGTCCGAGGTCTGGATGACGAAGTTGATGGGTCGCTCCCGGAAACCCTGACCCAGCGAGGGCGGCGTTATCGGGAAGGCCGAGATGCCGGCCAGCGAGGCAAATTTAGGCTGCAATTCACGCGCCATTTCCATGGTGGTGCGCTTGCGGTTTTCCCAATCAACCGCCCGGTAAATCATGGTGGCCTGGGCCACAGTGGGGTTGCCTGCGCTGACAAAAATGCGGTCAAACTCTTTGAAGGGCTCCCCCATCTTCTCCATCAACCGGGCGTAGCGGTCGGTGTAAGCCAGCGTGGAGCCATCGGGGGCGTTGACGTTGGCCAAAATCACGCCGCGGTCCTCCATAGGCGAGAGTTCTTGCTTCATGGTCGGCAAGATAAGCGCAATGGCGCCAGCGGTCAGGCCCATGCCAATCAGCACCAGCCAGCGCGCCTGCAGCACCCAACTGATCAGACGCCCAGCCACACCAGCGTTCGGGCCGGGTTGGTAACGCCGCGTGACGATCCAGCGCAAGGCATTGCCATAGCCGCTGGAGACGCCGTTCAGCGCGCGCTCCATGGTCCGGTCAAACCAATTGGGATTGGGGTTGTGGCGCAGGAATTGGGTGCACATCATGGGCGTGAGTGTCAAGGCCACAAAGCCCGATACCACCACGGCGCCAGCCAGCGCCAGTGCAAATTCGACGAACAAGCGGCCAGTGCGGCCCGGCGTGAAGGCCAGCGGGGCGTACACCGCCACCAGCGTGGCCGTCATGGTGATGATGGCAAAACCGATCTCGCGCGCGCCTTTGATGCCGGCAGAAAACGGATCCATGCCTTCCTCGATATGCCGGAAAATGTTTTCCAGCATCACGATGGCGTCGTCCACCACCAAACCGATGGCCAGCACCAGCGCCAGCAAGGTCAGCGTGTTGATGGAAAAGCCGGCGAGAGACATCAGGGCAAAGGTGCCAACCAGACTGACCGGAATAGTGATGATGGGAATGATGGACGCACGAAGAGTCCGCAGAAAAAAGAAGATCACCAGCGCCACCAACAGCACGGCCTCGAGAATGGTGGTGTAGACGTTCTTGATGGAACGGTCGATGAAAGCTGAGTTGTCGTTGGCCACATTGATCAACATATCGCCGGGCAAATCAGCTTTAAGTTTGGGGATGGCCTCGCGCACACCACGCGACAAGTCCAGCGGATTGGCGGTGGCCTGACGGATCACGCCGACTGCCACGGCCGAGCGGCCGTTCAGACGCACGGCGGTGCGTTCATCGGCCGGCCCTTCCTGAACGCGGGCCACGTCGCGTATCTTGACTGGAAATCCGTTGACCGTCTTGACGACAACGTCGCCAAACTGGCCGGGCCGGATCAGGCTGGTCTGGGAGGTGACGCTGAATTCACGTTGCTCGGACTCGATGCGGCCCGCAGGCAACTCAAGATTGCTGCGCCGGATGGCGTCCTCCACGTCTTGCGTGGTCAGCTTGTAGCCGGCCAGCCGGTCAGTGTCGAGCCAGACGCGCATGGCGTACTTGCGCTCACCAAAAATCCGCACGTCGGCCACACCGGTGACGGTTTGCAGGCGCGGCTTGACGATGCGGTTGACCAGGTCGTTGATCTGCAAAGGCGTCAGCGAGTCGCTTGAAAAAGCCAGCTGAATCACAGGGAAAGCGTCAGCCTCAACCTTGGCAATAACCGGCTCCTCAATAGTTTGCGGCAAACGGTTGCGCACGCGCGAGGTGCGGTCGCGCACTTCGGCGGCGGCCGAATCGGCGTCTTTTTCAAGCCGGAAACGCACGCTGATCTGACCCTGGTCAGCACGGCTGATGGAGGTGATCACGTCGACGCCGTCAATACCGGCAATCGAGTCTTCCAGCGGCTTGGTGACTTGCGACTCGATCACTTCGGCCGAAGCACCCAGGTAGCGCACGCTGACGGTGACCACCGGCTCGTCAATCTTGGGGTACTCCCGCACCGTGAGGCGGTTGAAACTGACCGCGCCAATCAGCACGATGAGCAAAGACAGCACGGTCGCAAAGACCGGACGACGGATGGATATTTCGGCGATTTGCATGGTCTTGTGTCCCGGCTAGGGGTCTAAAAATCAGGCAGGTGCCCGAGCCGGCAGCGCTTCGGGGCTGGCGTCTGCCACCGGCTTGCGGCCAGGCGAGGCGGCTGG
>CAJAOB010000508.1 GCA_903941205.1 uncultured Burkholderiales bacterium
GCCGGTGATTGGCTTGAATGACTCGGGCGGTGCGCGCATCCAGGAGGGCGTCGCTTCGCTGGGCGGATACGCCGATGTGTTCCAGCGCAATGTGATGGCCAGCGGCGTGATTCCGCAGATCAGCATGATCATGGGCCCTTCGGCCGGCGGCGCGGTCTATTCACCGGCCATGACCGATTTCATCTTCATGGTCAAAGACTCGAGCTACATGTTCGTGACCGGCCCCGAAGTGGTCAAGACCGTGACGCACGAGGAAGTCACCGCCGAGGAGCTTGGCGGCGCGATCACTCACACGACCAAGAGCGGTGTGGCTGACCTGGCTTTTGACAACGATGTCGAAGCGCTCTTGATGCTGCGCCGGCTCTACAACTACCTGCCGCTGAACAACCGTGAAAAAGCCCCGGTGCGCCCCAGCGCGGACCCGGCCGGCCGCATGGACCTGAGCCTGGACACGCTGGTGCCTGAAAACGCCAACAAGCCTTACGACATGAAGGAACTCATCACCAAGACGGTCGATGACGGTGACTTTTTTGAAATCCAGCCCGAGTACGCCAAGAACATCGTCATCGGCTTTGCCCGCATGGAAGGCCAGTCGGTCGGTATCGTCGCCAACCAGCCGCTGGTGCTGGCCGGCTGCCTGGACATCAAGAGCTCCGTCAAGGCGGCGCGCTTTGTGCGCTTTTGTGATGCCTTCAACATCCCGGTCATCACCTTTGTCGATGTGCCCGGCTTCATGCCCGGCACGTCGCAAGAGTATGGCGGCATCATCAAGCACGGCGCCAAGCTGCTTTATGCCTATGCAGAATGCACTGTGCCGAAGATCACCGTCATCACGCGCAAGGCCTACGGCGGCGCGTATGACGTGATGGCTTCCAAGCATTTGCGCGGTGACGTGAACTTTGCCTGGCCGAATGCCGAGATCGCCGTGATGGGCGCCAAGGGCGCGGTGGAAATCATCTTCCGTGAAGACAAGGGTGACCCGGTCAAGCTGGCAGCCAAAGAGGCCGAGTACAAGGCGCGCTTTGCCAATCCGTTTGTGGCGGGCAGCCGCGGCTTCATTGACGACGTGATCTTGCCGCACGAGACGCGCAAGCGCATTTGCCGCAGCCTGGTCATGCTCAAGGACAAGAAGCTTGAGAACCCGTGGCGCAAGCACGGGAACATCCCGCTGTAGAGGAAACACCCCCTTTGCGGCTCACTGCGTGTAGCCGCCTCCCCCTCAAGGGGGCGGCCGCTGCGGCCCGGCGAAGCCGGTTCCGCGCCGCCACTGGGTTGATGTTCAAAGTGACGAATTTTTAGATTGACCTCAAAGGACATGACATGTTCACCAAAATCCTGATCGCCAACCGTGGCGAAATCGCCTGCCGCGTCATCCTCACTGCCCGCAAGATGGGCATCAAGACAGTGGCTGTTTTTTCTGACGCCGACAAGGATGCGCGTCACGTAGAACTGGCTGACGAAGCCGTCAACATTGGCCCGGCGCCAAGTCGCGACAGCTATTTGCAGGCCGAGAAAATCATTGCCGCGTGCAAGCAAACCGGCGCGCAAGCGGTGCATCCCGGCTATGGTTTCTTGAGCGAGAACGCCGGCTTTGCCAAGCGCGTTGAAGAAGAGGGCATTGTCTTTATCGGCCCCAAGCATTACTCGATCGCCGCGATGGGCGACAAGATCGAATCGAAGAAGCTCGCTGGTGCGGCCGGCGTGAACTGCATCCCCGGGGTCAATGACGCTATTGAAACTGCCGAGAAGGCGGTCGAGATCGCCAAGGGCATCGGCTACCCGGTCATGATCAAGGCCAGCGCGGGCGGCGGCGGCAAGGGGCTGCGCGTGGCCTTCAACGACAAGGAAGCGTTCGAGGGTTTCACCAGTTGCCGCAATGAAGCCAAAAACAGCTTTGGCGATGACCGTGTCTTCATTGAGAAATTTGTCGAAGAGCCACGCCACATCGAGATCCAGCTGATCGGCGACAGCCAGGGCAACGTGCTGTACCTGAACGAGCGCGAATGCTCCATTCAGCGGCGTCACCAAAAGGTGATCGAGGAAGCGCCATCGCCCTTCATCAGCGACGCCACCCGCAAAGCCATGGGCGAGCAGGCGGTGCAACTGGCCAAGGCGGTCAAGTACCAGAGCGCGGGCACTGTGGAGTTCGTGGTCGGCAAGGACCAGAGCTTTTACTTTCTGGAAATGAACACCCGCTTGCAGGTCGAGCACCCGGTCACGGAATGCATCACCGGCCTGGATCTGGTGGAGTTGATGATCCGCGTGGCTGCCGGCGAAAGTCTGCCGCTGACGCAGGCGGATGTGAAACGTGACGGCTGGGCCATGGAATGCCGGATCAACGCGGAAGACCCTTTCCGCAATTTCCTGCCGTCAACCGGACGTCTGGTGCGTTTTCAGCCACCCAAGGAAACCATGTTCGCCGCTGATACCTCGCATTTGGACGGCGTTCGCGTGGACACCGGTGTACAGGACGGCGGCGAGATCCCGATGTATTACGACTCGATGATTGCCAAGCTCATCGTGCACGGCAAGGACCGGCTGGACGCCATCGCCAAAATGCGCGAAGCGCTCAATGCCTTTGTGATCCGCGGCATCAGCAGCAACATTCCGTTCCAGGCCGCCTTGCTGGCGCATCCCAAGTTTGTGGCGGGCAACTTCAACACGGGTTTCATCGCCGAGAACTACAGCCAAGGCTTCAAGGCCGAAGACGTTGTGCATGAGGACCCCGACATTCTGGTTGCACTGGCCGCATACGTCAATCGCCGGCTGCTGAACCGCGCTGCGGGCATCAGCGGGCAGTTGCCGGGCCACGGCATCACGGTGAGCGAGGATTTCGTGGTGATCGGATTGGGAACGACCGGCAAGAACAACACCCGGGCCGCTTTGGTACGCGACTTCCAGGCGGTTTCTGGTTCGAGTGCCATCGAGACCGGCGGCAAGACTTTCGAGATTTGCAGCAACTGGCATTTGGGCGGCGCTCGCATGCGAGGCACGGTCAATGGACAAGCCTTTTCTGCGCAGGTGGAGCGCGGCGTGGGCAAGAACCCGCTGGCGATCCGGGTCATTCATGACGGCGCGCGGCTGGATGCGCTGGTGCTGTCGCCGCGCGCCGCGCAGTTGCACGCGCTGATGCCCTTCAAGGCACCACCCGACATGAGCCGCTACGTGCTCTCGCCCATGCCAGGCCTGCTGGTTGACGTGGCGGTGCAGGTTGGGCAGAAGGTTCAGGCCGGCGAGCGCGTGGCCGTGATCGAGGCCATGAAAATGGAGAACGTGCTGTTTGCCGTGGCCGACGGCGTGGTCGGCAAGGTGTTGGCGATCAAGGGTGAATCCTTGACCGTGGACCAGCCGATTGTGGAATTTGTCTGATGGCAGTTCGTCCGCATCCAGACCCGACATGAGTCAACAACACAATTGAACAAAGCAGAAAGGCGCTGCCATGAGTCCGCAAGAATTTGAAAGCGAGTTGAGGGCGCAAGCCTATGGCGAGATCATCCGGGTGGACAAGCCTGTGGGTTACGCGATGGGCGAGCATCGGCATGACTTTGACGCCTGCGCGCTCATCACCGCAGGTGAAATCAGCATCACGGTGGCGGGCTCCAGCCGCAGCTACGGGGTTGGCGACATCTTTCGCCTCCCGGCCGGCACGCCGCACGAGGAAAGCGCGCAAGCCCTGGGCGTGAGCTACCTGGTCGGTCGCAGGGCAACTGCATCATGAGCCGCCCGTTCAAGGTGCTGGGCATCCAGCAAATCGCCATCGGCGGCCCCAGCAAGGACCGGCTTCGGAAACTGTGGGTGGACATGCTCGGGCTGGAGGTCACCGGCAATTTTGTCAGCGAGCGCGAAAACGTTGACGAAGACATCTGCGCGATGGGCGCGGGCCCCTTCAAGGTGGAGGTGGATCTGATGCAGCCGATAGATCCCGAGAAGAAGCCGGCGGTTCACACGACGCCCCTGAACCATGTGGGCTTGTGGATTGACGACCTGCCGCAAGCGGTGAACTGGCTGAGCGCGCAAGGCGTGCGCTTTGCCCCGGGCGGCATTCGAAAGGGCGCTGCCGGCTTTGACATCTGCTTCTTGCATCCCAAGGCCAACGAGGAGTTTCCAATTGCTGGCGAGGGCGTGCTGGTGGAACTGGTCCAGGCACCGCCCGAGGTGGTTCAGGCCTTCGCCGCGCTGGCAGCATCGGCGCCCTGATCTATTGATAAATTGCTTTGCCGGTCTGGCCGGATTTTCAAGCTGTCCGGCTTGTTCGGCAGGGGCTCCGAACCCGTTGCTTACGGGCTTCGTGCAGGATGGAATCCGCAGGGCCGGGGTTTAACGTCTGCCCTGCCGCGCGGCACAGCTAGTTCAGGTAGCGCGGCTTGTCGGCTTCCAGCGTTTCCATGGCGTCCTGGCCGGGCAAGGACTTGGGCGTGTTGACTTTGACCGCGATCGCAATCTCGGTTTCCAGCCAATTGGAATTGCTCAGGCCCTGATTGAGCAAAGACACAAGCCCGTGGGTGAGTTGCGCATCCATCTTGATCTGCAAATTTCGGACCTCGTCAGCCAGCTTTTCAAGCAGGTCGAGTTGCAACTCGCCGGTGGGCAAGGCGGTCATCTTGACCTCAGTGACCAGCAGCGGCTCAGCGCCGAGCGGCAGCTCTACGGGCTCTTCCCGGTAGGGTGTCTGATAGTCACCGTTGTAGGCCGCGGCTTCTCGCGTGAAGCTGTCCAGCATCCGCTGGCGTTGCTCTTCAAGCGGGGTAGCCAGATTCAGCGGACTGCTTTGACGGCTGATTTGTTCGCTCGATGCTTTCTCGAGGATTGGCAGCAGTCCTAGCGTGAGGCGCCGCGTGAACCACAGGCGAATTTCCTCTTCGCCGCGGGTATTGATGCGCACCAAAAAGCGATCATGCTCATGGAGGTAGCTGACACAGACCTGGTGGATATTCATGAGTTCATTCTAGGGTGAAGCGCGGCTTTAAGGTGCAGTTACGCACTCTTGGCAGCGAGCTATTGAAATTTTTACAAAGATCCCGCATATCCACTAACTAATTCTTCGGAGTGTTCATGCGTCAAGACAAACTAACCACCAAGTTTCAGGAGGCCTTGAGCGACGCCCAGTCGTTGGCTTTGGGCAACGACCATGGCTACATAGAGCCACTGCATTTGTTGGCCGCCATGCTGGCCCAGGAAGACGGTCCACGCGCCTTGTTACAACGCGCCGGGGTGAATCTGACGGGTTTGCAATCGGCCACCGACGCCGCCGTGAAGAAGCTGCCGCAAGTTCAGGGGCAGGAGCAGATTCAAATCAGTCCCGAGCTGGCCAAGTTGCTGCAAGCCACCGAGAAGGAAGCGATCAAGCGCGGCGA
>CAJAOB010000509.1 GCA_903941205.1 uncultured Burkholderiales bacterium
CGGCTGGTGCTGGCGACCAAGGCGATCAGCCTGGCGCGCGGCCACTCGGGCATCCGCCCCGAGATCGTCGACGCGCTGCTGGCGCTGTTCAATGCCGGCCTGCTGCCCTGCATTCCGGCCAAGGGCTCGGTCGGCGCCTCGGGCGATCTGGCGCCGCTGGCCCACATGGCCTGCGTGCTGATCGGCGAAGGCCAGGCCAGCACGCCCGAAGGCGCTGTGATCAGCGGCCTGGCGGCGCTGCGGCGCATCGGGCTCGAGCCCTTTGTGCTGGGGCCCAAGGAAGGCCTGGCGCTGCTCAATGGCACGCAGGTCTCGAACGCGCTGGCGCTGGTCGGCCTGTTCGGTGCAGAGAACGTGCTGGCCTCGGCGCTGATGGCCGGCGCGCTGTCGCTGGAAGCCATTCAGGGCTCGATCAAGCCGTTTGACGAGCGCATTCACGCAGCCCGCGGCCAGCCCGGCCAGATGGCGGTGGCTGCGGCCGTCCGCGAACTGCTTGAAGGCAGCGAGATCGTGCCTTCGCACGCCGACTGCGGCCGCGTTCAGGACCCGTACTCGGTGCGCTGCATACCGCAGGTGATGGGCGCCTGCCTGGACAACCTGGCACATGCGGCGCGCGTGCTGCGCATCGAAGCCAACGCAGCTTCCGACAACCCGCTGGTGTTCAGCGACACCGGTGAGGTGCTCTCGGGCGGTAATTTTCATGCCGAGCCGGTGGCTTTTGCCGCCGACATCATTGCGCTGACCGTCAGCGAGATCGGCGCCATCAGCGAGCGCCGCATCGCGCTGCTGCTGGACACCGGTCTGTCTGGCCTGCCCGCGTTTTTGGTGCGTGACGGCGGCCTGAACTCGGGCTTCATGATCGCGCAAGTCACTGCCGCGGCGCTGGCTTCTGAGAACAAGTCACTCGCCCACCCGGCCAGCGTGGACAGCCTGCCGACCTCGGCCAATCAGGAGGACCATGTGTCGATGGCCACCTTTGCGGCGCGCCGGCTGGGCGAGATGGTGAACAACACCGCCGTGGTGGTTGGCATCGAGGCCATGGCTGCCGCCCAGGGCATGGAGCTCAAACGCGGCCTGAAAAGCTCGCTGCTGGTCGAAGCCGAGTTCAGCGCCATTCGCCAGCAAGTGGCTTTTTTGGAGCGCGACCGCTTTCTGGCCGCCGACATCGAGACCATGCGCCAGTGGGCCTTGTGGGCCCGGCTGCCCGCCTGCCTTTTGAACATTCTTCCCAGCTATTCGTAAAACTTGTTTTCCAGGAGAAATGCCATGAACGCCACCGATTCCTTTCTCAACGCAGGCGCCAGCGCCCTGCAAGACCCACGCTTTGATGCCAGCCGCGTGGTGCGCGCGCCGCGCGGTTCTGAGCTGAACTGCAAAAGCTGGCTGACGGAAGCGGCCTTTCGCATGATTCAGAACAACCTCGACCCCGAAGTCGCCGAAGACCCGAAAAACCTGGTGGTCTACGGCGGCATCGGCCGTGCGGCCCGCAACTGGGAATGCTTTGACCAGATCCTGGCATCACTCAAGGACCTGAACAACGACGAAACCCTCCTGGTGCAATCGGGCAAGCCGGTCGGTGTTTTCAAGACCCACGACAACGCGCCGCGCGTGCTGATCGCCAACTCCAACCTGGTGCCCAAGTGGGCCAACTGGGAACACTTTCATGAACTCGACCGCAAGGGCTTGTTCATGTATGGCCAGATGACTGCCGGCAGCTGGATCTACATCGGCAGCCAGGGCATCGTGCAAGGCACCTTCGAGACCTTTGTCGAGGCCGGGCGCCAGCACTACCAGGGCAGCTGGGCCGGCAAATGGATTCTGACCTCCGGCCTGGGCGGCATGGGCGGCGCGCAACCGCTGGCCGCCACGCTGGCCGGCGCGGTCTCGCTGAACATCGAATGCCAGCAGTCGAGCATTGATTTCCGGCTGCGCACCCGCTATGTCGACAAGCAGGCCAAGGACATTGACGAGGCTCTGGCCTTGATCAAGCAGCACACGGCTGCCCGTGAGGTGGTGTCGATCGCGCTGTTGGGCAACGCTGCCGAGCTGCTGCCCGAACTGGTGCGCAGGGCGCAAGCCGGCGGCATCCGGCCGGATCTGGTGACCGACCAGACTTCGGCCCACGATCTGCTCAACGGCTACCTGCCGGCCCATTGGAGCGTCGCGCAGTGGAAGGCCGCGCAGCGCGACCCGTCGCAGCACGCCAGCCTGAAGGCGGCGGCCCAGGCGTCTTGCGCCGTGCAGGTTCAGGCCATGCTCGATTTCCAGGCCATGGGCATTCCGACCGTCGATTACGGCAACAACATCCGCCAGGTCGCCCTGGACCACGGCGTGAAAAACGCCTTTGACTTTCCAGGCTTTGTGCCGGCCTACATCCGGCCGCTGTTTTGCGAAGGCAAGGGTCCGTTCCGCTGGGTCGCGCTGTCTGGCGACCCGGAAGACATTTACAAAACCGACGCCAAACTCAAGGAACTTTTTCCAGAAAACAAAGCCATGATCCGCTGGCTTGACATGGCGCGTGAACGCATCGCTTTTCAGGGCCTGCCGGCGCGCATCTGCTGGCTTGGCCTGGGCGAGCGCGACAAGGCCGGCCTGGCCTTCAACGAGATGGTCAAAAGCGGCGAGCTCAAGGCGCCTATCGTGATTGGCCGCGACCACCTGGACACCGGCTCGGTGGCCAGCCCCAACCGCGAGACCGAAAGCATGAAAGACGGCACCGATGCTGTGTCCGACTGGCCGCTGCTGAACGCGCTGCTCAACACCGCGGGCGGCGCCACCTGGGTCAGCCTGCACCATGGCGGCGGCGTCGGCATGGGTTACTCGCAGCACGCCGGCATGGTGATCGTGGCGGACGGCACCGACGCGGCGGCCGAACGCCTGGCGCGCGTGCTGGTCAATGACAGCGGCTCGGGCGTGATGCGCCATGCCGACGCCGGCTACGACATCGCCGTGGCCACCGCCAAAAAGCAGGGACTGAAGCTGCCGATGATTCGCTAGGGCGCCGTCGACCCGGCTGCGTGCCTGTCAATGACAACAGTCATCTTGTCTGGGAACAAGCGATTTGAACCATGGCCGACTACTTGGACACTGTGACCCTACCAGCCCAGATCGGAACCGGAGCCCCGTCAATGAGCCTGCATTCATTTCAGCGCCACGCACTTCCCGTGATGCCCTGGAAGAACGGCGGCGGCAGCACGGCCGAGATCGCCTGCTGGCCACCGGGTTCGGGGCTGACCGACTTCGGCTGGCGTGTGAGCATCGCCCACATTGCGACGGCCGGGCCGTTTTCGGTCTTTGAGGGCATTGACCGCAACATCATGCTGCTCGAAGGCGACGGGGTTCGGCTGCGCTCGCGTGACGGCCAGATCGACCAGCTGCTGCAAAAACCGCTGCAGCCCTTTGCCTTCAGCGGTGACGCCGCCATCGACTGCACGCTGCAAGGCGGCGCATCGAGTGACTTCAACGTGATGACGCGGCGCAGCCAGTGGCGTGCCGACGTGCAGGTGCTGGAATGCGCTGCCGCGGTGGCCGCAGCGCCCCACGGCGTGTTGCTGGCCCTGCGCGGCAGCTGGTCGCTCGGCGCCTCGGGGCAGCGCTGCGATGCGGGCCTTGGCTGGTGCTGGACAAATGCGGACCATGGCTGGCAAGTTGCACCGCAAACCAGCGATGCGCAATTGCTCGTGGTCTGCATCAGGCCCGCCGAGGCTGCCCGGCACGCCGCGCCAGCCTGCTAGCTTGAAAGTGCCGGCAAACCCATTTCCTTCAGCCAGAAAAAATACCATGCTGCTACCCCATCAAGCTCCCGACTGCGCCGACGGCTTGTGGACCGACTTGCGCCTGGCGCCCGGTGCTGCGCCCGCTTCCACCACGACCCCCGATGCACCCGCTGCCATCGTGGTGGCACAGGGCCGCATTGCCTGGGTCGGTGATGCCTCAGCGCTCCCCGCGCACTTCGCGCACCTGACACCGCATGCCGGCGCGGGCGCCTGGGTCACGCCGGGCCTGGTGGATTGCCACACCCATCTGGTCTATGGCGGCCAGCGCGCCAACGAGTTCGCCCTGCGCCTGGCCGGTGCCAGCTACGAAGAGGTGGCCCGCGCCGGCGGCGGCATCGTCTCGAGCGTGCGCGCCACGCGCCAGGCCAGTGAAGACGAACTCTTTGCCTCCGCCGCAGCGCGCCTCGAGCTGCTGCTGGCCGAAGGCGTCTGCGCGATCGAGATCAAGTCGGGTTATGGCCTGGCGCTGGCGCATGAGCGCAAGCAGTTGCGCGTGGCCCGCCGGCTCGGTAAGGCCTTTGGCGTGACGGTGCGCACCACCTTCCTGGGCGCCCATGCGCTGCCGCCCGAGTACGCCGGCCGCAGCAGCGACTCCATCGACCTGGTCTGCCGCAACAGGCTGCCGGCACTGGCGGCCGAAGGCCTGGTGGATGCAGTGGATGTGTTTTGCGAGCGCATCGCTTTCTCGCTGGAAGAAACCGAGCGCGTCTTCAAGGCAGCCCAGGCGCTGGGCCTGCCCGTCAAGCTGCACGCCGAGCAGCTGTCGGACATGGGCGGCGCGGCCCTGGCCGCCCGCTACGGCGCCTTGTCCTGCGACCATATTGAACATTTGTCGCCAGCCGGCATCGCGGCGATGCGCGACGCCGGCAGCGTGGCCGTGCTGCTGCCCGGCGCCTATTACACGCTGCGCGACACGCATTTGCCGCCGATAGAAGCCTTGCGCCAGGCGGGTGTTCCCATGGCGGTGTCAACGGACCACAACCCGGGCACCTCGCCCTGCCTGAGTCTCTTGACCATGATGAACATGGCTTGCACCTTGTTTCGCCTGACCGTGCCCGAAGCGCTGGCCGGCGTCACGCAGCATGCGGCCCGGGCGCTGGGCCTGCAAGACACGCACGGAGTGATCGCGGTCGGGATGCCGGCCAATTTTGTGTTGTGGGGTGTGAACGAAGTCGCCGAACTGGCTTACTGGCTGGGCGCGCGACCGGTGCAATGCGTGGTTCGGCAAGGAAGGATCGCCGCATGAGCACGGAACCTCAAAGCCTGTTTGCCGCCCAGGCCTTGTTGCCGCAGGGCTGGGCCCACAACGTGCTTCTGGGCTGGAATGCCAGGGGCGAACTGACGCAAGTGCAGCCCGACACGCCGGCCGCCCCTGCGGGCACCCCGACGGCCGCCGGCCCGCTCATCCCGGGCATGCCCAACCTGCATTCGCATGCGTTTCAACGCGCGCTGGCCGGCCTGACCGAATACCGCGGCCAAGCGCAAGACAGTTTCTGGAGCTGGCGCACGCTGATGTACCGCTTTGCGGCCAAGCTCGGACCGGCGCAGCTCGAAGCCATTGCGCTGGGCTTGTACGTCGAAATGATCGAGGCCGGCTACACCTCGGTCTGCGAGTTTCACTACGTGCACCATGACTGCGACGGCCGTCCTTACGCGGACGACGCCACGCTGGCACTGGCACTCCTGCGCGCCGCCGAGCGCGCCGGCATCGGCCTGACGCTGCTGCCCGTGCTCTACCAGACCAGCGGCTTCGGCGGCTCGCCGCCCGCCCAGGGGCAGCGCCGTTTCATCCACTCGACCGATTCCATGCTGCGGCTGCTGGAGCGCCTCAAGCCCTTGTGCGAGGCGCAGGGCGCGCGGCTGGGCCTGGCGCCGCACTCGCTGCGCGCCGTGCCGCCCGAGGCCCTGCGCGAAGCGCTGGCCGGTCTGGACGCGCTGGACGCCACCGCGCCGGTGCATATTCACATCGCCGAGCAAACCCAGGAGGTGGACAGCTGCCTCGCCTGGAGCGGCCAGCGGCCCGTGGCCTGGCTGCTCGACCACGCCGCGGTCAACGCCCGCTGGTGTCTGGTGCATGCCACCCACATGGACGCCAGCGAATACGCGCGCGCCGCGGCCAGCGGTGCGGTGGCCGGCCTGTGTCCGACGACCGAAGCCAACCTGGGCGACGGCATCTTTGACCTGCGCGTCTGGCAAGCCGGCGCCGGCCGCTGGGGCATTGGCTCCGACAGCCATGTTTGCGTCAACGCCGCCGAAGAGCTGCTGATGCTTGAATACAGCCAGCGCCTGGCCACGCGCCAGCGCAATGTGGCGGCCACCGAGGCCCAGCCGCATGTCGCCAGCGCCATGACACTGGCCGCGGTGCAAGGTGGCGCCCAGGCCTCGGGCCGGCGCACAGGCGGCCTGCTCGTCGGGCAGCAAGCCGACGTGGTGGCGCTGGACGCGCAGCATCCGGCACTGCAAGGCCTGAGCGCGCAAGACATGCTGTCTGCCCATGTGTTTGCCAGCCACCGCAGCTCGGCCATCGACGCCGTCTGGGTCGGCGGGCAAGCGCTGGTCACAGCGGGACGACACCGACTCCACCCGAGCGCGCAACGCGGCCTGGTGGCTGCGCGCAGCCAGCTGCTGGCCCACTGAGTTCCAACCCACGGAGATTTGCATGAGCTTTCACACCAGCAAGCCGGCCCTTCGCTTGCGCCAGGGCACCGCACCCTTGCTGATCTCGATGCCGCATGTCGGCACCCACGTGCCACCCGCGCTGGCCGCCCGCCTGACGCCCGAGGCGCAGCAAGTTCACGACACCGACTGGCACCTTGAACGTCTCTACGACTTTGCCGACGCCATCGGCGCCTCGGTGCTGGTCGCCACCCATTCGCGTTATGTGGTGGACCTGAACCGTCCGCCCGACAACCAGAACCTGTACCCCGGCCAGGACACCACCGGCCTGTGCCCGGTGGACAGCTTTGACAAGACACCGCTTTACGCCAGTGGCGAGCTGCCCGACGAAGCTGAGATCGCAGCCCGCCGCGAAGCCATCTGGCAGCCCTACCACCAGCAGCTGCAAGCCGAGCTGACCCGCCTGCAGGCAGCGCATGGCACCGTGGTCTTATGGGACGCGCACTCGATCCGCTCCGTGCTGCCGCGCTTTTTTGAAGGCAAGCTGACCGACCTCAACCTGGGCACGGCCAACGGCACCAGCTGCGACCCGGCGCTGGCACAAACCCTGCTGGCCATCGGGCAGGCCGCCAGCGGCTACAGCGCGGTTCTCAACGGCCGCTTCAAAGGCGGCCACATCACGCGCCAGTACGGCCGACCGGCCCAAGGCGTGCATGCCGTACAACTGGAAATGACCCAATGCAGCTACATGCAAGAAGCCATGCCCTTTGACTACCTGCCCGAAGTCGCCGCCCGCGTGCAACCGCACCTGCGCCTGATGCTGCAGGCAGCGCTGGACTTTGCACGGGTGCAGCAAGGCTGAGCTGCCAGCAAGCCTGTGAAACGCTGCGCTCGTGCCGCCCGGCGCTTGAGCCCAACGCGACACGGCGGACACTCGTCAAGCCTCGCCCAAGGGAACTTCACTGGGTAGAGGCTTGGCGAGCCCTGGGGCTGAACAATACCCATCAAAGCCCGGGCATTCCACCGGTGTGTGCAGGCTTGCGCCACGGTGCGCGGCAGAAATCACGGCAACTTTTTCCTGGCGGACTTGTTTGCGACAAGCCCGCTCAAGAGGCCTCATCCATGAAATCCTGCTTGAGACCCCGTGCCTTTGCAACACTCACCTCCATCTGCCGCCCGCGGAACACCAACCGTTGTCACCATTGACAACAAAGACGCGTATTGGCAAACTCAATGGCATGAAGGCTACAGAGCTACTTCGGCGGCGTGTCCCCTACAGCGAAACGTCGTTTGCGGAACTCGTACTCTGGCAGCTCCCGTCGCCCGTTCCTGCTTCAAAGCATGCTTACCAGTACCGGCTGGCATATGTGGTCAATGGCGTTTGTGTCCTCAGGTACGACAACGAATCCGGA
>CAJAOB010000510.1 GCA_903941205.1 uncultured Burkholderiales bacterium
CAACGTGCTCGTCGCGTTCATGCCGTGGAATGGTTACAACTACGAAGATTCGATCCTGATCAACGAGAAGATCGTCAAGGAAGACGTGTTCACGTCGATCCATATCGATGAATTCGAAGTGATGGCCCGTGACACCAAGCTGGGCCCGGAAGACATCACCCGCGACATCCCCAACGTGGGTGAAGACGCGCTGGCCCGTCTCGACGAAGCCGGCATCGTCTACATCGGCGCCGAAGTGGAACCGGGCGATATCCTGGTTGGCAAGATCACCCCCAAGGGTGAATCGCCGATGACGCCGGAAGAAAAGCTGCTGCGCGCCATCTTCGGCGAAAAGGCCAGCGATGTGCGTGACACCTCGCTGCGTCTGCCGCCGGGCGTGTCGGGCACCATCGTTGATGTGCGCATCTTCAACCGCCATGGCATCGACAAGGACGAACGCGCCCTGCAGATCGAGCGCGAGGAAATCGAGCGCCTTGAAAAGGACGCCACCGACGAACGCGCCATCCTTGATCGCGCCACCTATGCCCGTCTGCGCGATGCGCTGCTGGGCCAGGAAGTGGTCGCCGCGCCCAAGGGCGTGAAGAAGGGCGCCGCCATCGACGAGGCCATGCTGGAAGAACAGCCGCGCCGTGAATGGTGGAAGTTCGGCGTTGCCGATGATGCCATGCAGGCCGGCCTGGAAGCGTTGAAGGCGCAGTGGGATGAAGCCCACACCACCATCACCGCTCGCCTTGAAGACAAGAAATCCAAGGTGCAGGCCGGCGACGAACTGCCGCCGGGCGTGCTGAAGATGGTGAAGGTCTTTGTCGCGGTGAAGCGCAAGCTGCAGCCGGGTGACAAGATGGCCGGCCGTCACGGCAACAAGGGGGTCATCTCCCGTATCCTGCCTCAGGAAGACATGCCCTTCCTGGCCGATGGCACCCCGGTCGACATCGTGCTCAACCCGCTGGGCGTGCCCAGCCGCATGAACGTCGGCCAGATCTTCGAAACCCACCTGGGCTGGGCCGCGCGCGGCCTGGGCAAGAAGATCGCCGAGATGCTGGAGAATATCCACCAGACCATGGCATCGGGCACGGCCAACGAGATCCGCGAGCTGTGCAAGGCCATCTATGGCCCGCAGTATCTGCTCGACATCGCCGATTATGACGATGCCGCGGTGATCGAACTGGCCCGCAACCTGGTGGGCGGTGTGCCGATGGCCACCCCGGTGTTCGATGGCGCCAAGGAAGCCGACGTGTCGAACATGCTGGCACTGGCCGGGCTGGAAACCTCCGGTCAGGTCGAGCTGTTCGATGGCCGCACCGGCGATGCCTTCGATCGCCGTGTCACCGTGGGCTATATCTACATGCTCAAGCTGCACCACTTGGTGGACGACAAGATCCACGCCCGTTCTATCGGTCCCTACAGCCTCGTTACCCAGCAGCCGCTGGGCGGCAAGGCCCAGTTCGGTGGCCAGCGCTTCGGGGAAATGGAAGTGTGGGCGCTGCAGGCCTATGGCGCGGCCTACACCTTGCAGGAAATGCTCACCGTCAAGTCCGATGACGTGGTGGGCCGCACCAAGGTGTATGAAGCCATCGTCAAGGGTGACGACACGTTTGAAGCCGGTATCCCCGAAAGCTTCAACGTGCTGGTCAAGGAAATGCGGTCGCTGGGCCTGAACGTCCAGCTGCAGAGCAACGAGGAGGTGGAATAACCGGCTTCACCGCCGGTTTTCCCCCACCCCACACTCTGCCCACCCCCAGCCCCTCCCGCCAGCGGGAGGGGAAACGGAGGAAAGAAGATGACGAACGAAGTGATGAATTTCTTCTCGCCGGCCGCCAAGCCCGAGACGTTTGACCAGATCCAGATTGCCATCGCCAGCCCGGAGCAGATCCGCAGCTGGTCGTTCGGCGAGATCAAGAAGCCGGAAACCATCAACTACCGGACCTTCAAGCCGGAGCGTGATGGCCTGTTCTGCGCCCGCATCTTTGGCCCGATCAAGGATTACGAGTGCCTGTGCGGCAAGTACAAGCGCATGAAGTACAAGGGCATCGTCTGCGAAAAATGCGGCGTGGAAGTGACCGTCTCCAAGGTCCGCCGCGAGCGCATG
>CAJAOB010000511.1 GCA_903941205.1 uncultured Burkholderiales bacterium
ATCAGCGCGTTTTCAATGCTGCGGGCGGACTGCACCACCAGGTGCCGCAACTCGGGCCGCTCCAGCACGTCCACGCCGGTCAGGTCGAGCATGCCGGCGCATTGCCCGTTGGGGCCGAACACCGGTGCGCCCGCGCAGCTGTAGGCCGAGGTGGCGTCAAAAAAATGCTCTCCGCGGTGCAGCCACACCGGCCGCAGTTCGCTGAGTGCCGCGCCAATGGCGGTCGTTCCCACACTGGCTTCGGACAGGTCCACGCCAATGCGGCTGATGAGGTCTGCGCGCCGGTCACGCCGGTCAATCGGTCCGTTCACGTCCACCACGACGCCTTGCGCGTTGGTCAATATGGCGAAGTAGCGTGTGCTGGCGATCGCCTGTCCGAGTTGTTCCAGCACCGGCTTGGCCGCCTGCACCAGCCAATGATTGGCTTCTTCGGTACGGCGCAGGGATTGCGCAGGCAACAGATCAAAAGTGACTTCCTGCTCGGGCCGTTTGCCCTCGGCCAGGCAGCGCCGCCAGGAGCGTTCAATCCAGTCGTCGGCCAGCAAGGCCGGCGCGCTGGCTCCCTCGCGCAGCACCACTTGCCGGGCGCGGGCGATTTGCTGCATGCGCGGCGCTAATGCAGCCTCAGCGGCCAGGTTCAGGGCAGAAGTCAATGCTCGGCAGGCATGCGCCTGAGGAAGTTGGGTGGACGTTTGGGTCAGTGTGCCCGGCTCAGCTTACAGCCGGGCTGCTTGATCTGCGCAGTGTTCCATTTTGAGAATTTAGCGGCGCAGTGGCAAGCGATCTAGGGTTTAACCTAGTCAGGGGAAGGAATGCTTACCAAACAATGGGTTTCCTGTATCAGGACTCGCTGCGCGCGTGACGTTGCCGCGATCCTGCCATCGTCTTTCAACAAGAGCCACAAGGAGACCCGGCCTCATGCAAGTTCAACTCAAAGTCAACGGCAAAGCCCAAAGCGTGGACGTCCCGCCCAACACACTGCTGGTGCAGGTGCTGCGCGAAAGCCTGCATCTCACGGGCACCCATGTGGGTTGCGACACCGCGCAATGCGGCGCCTGCACCGTCATGATGAACGGCCGCGCGGTGAAGTCCTGCAACATGCTGGCGGCGCAGGCCACCGGCGCCGACATCACCACCATCGAAGGTCTGGCTGCGGCCGACGGCACCATGCACCCGATGCAGGCCGCTTTCAAGGAATGCCACGGCTTGCAGTGCGGGTTTTGCACCACCGGCATGGTCATGAGCGCGGTTGACCTGTGCACCCACCATCCCGAGGCCAGCGAAGGCGAAATCCGCGAGCTGCTCGAAGGCAACATCTGCCGCTGCACCGGTTACCAGAACATCGTCAAGGCGGTGCAGATGGGCGGCGCCGGCATGAAGGCCGCCTGAGGCCGCTGCCTGCTGCTTGTTTTTTTCATCATTCGCCCGAGCGCCTGTCGCCAGCCAATGAGCTGCCAGCCCTCGCCGAATCCAAGTTCAATTTCCAGTTCAAACATTTTTAAGGAGTACACAAATGGGTGCATCCGACTTCGTTAACCTTCCCAACATCGGCGCCTCTGTACGGCGCAAGGAAGACTACCGCTTTCTCACCGGCGGGGGCCAGTACACCGACGACATCAACATCGCCGGTCAGACTTACGCCGTCTTTGTGCGTTCGCCCTATGCGCACGCCCGCATCAAGGGCATTGACATTGCAGCCGCCAAGGCCGCGCCCGGCGTCGTTGACGTGCTGGTCGGCCAGGACGTGGCAGACGCCAAGATTGGCGGCCTGCCTTGCGGCTGGCTGATCACCAGCACCGACGGCCAGCCCATGAAGGAGCCGCCGCACCCCATCCTGGCGCTGGACAAGGTGCGCTACGTTGGCGACCACGTCGCCATGGTGGTGGCCGAAACGCTGGAGCAAGCCAAAAATGCGGCCGAGTTGGTGAACGTCGACTATGAAGTGCTCAGCGCCGTCGTCAACGTGACCAAAGCGGCCAAGGCTGCTCCCCTGCACGACGCTGCACCAGACAACCATTGCTACCACTGGGCGCTGGGCGACAAGGCGCAGGTTGATGCCGCTTTTGCCAGCGCCGCACACATCACCAAGCTGGACCTGACCAACAACCGCCTGATCCCGAACGCCATGGAGCCGCGTGCCGCCATCGGCCATTACAGCCGCGCCACGGACGACTACACGCTGTATGTGTCCAACCAGAACCCGCACGTCGAGCGTCTTTTGATGACCGCCTTCGTGATGGGCCTGCCCGAGCACAAAGTGCGGGTGATCGTCCCCGACGTGGGTGGCGGCTTTGGCTCCAAGATTTACCTTTACGCCGAAGACGTGTGCCTGACCTGGGCCTCCAAAAAGTTGAACCGCCCGATCAAATGGACGGCCGACCGCAGCGAAGCCTTCGTCAGCGACGCCCATGGCCGCGACCATTCGAGCCACGCCGAAATGGCGATGGACAAGGACGGCAAGTTTCTGGCGCTGCGCGTGCATACAGACGCCAACCTGGGCGCCTATTTGTCAACCTTTGCGCCGGCCGTGCCGACCATCCTCTACGCCACGCTGCTGGCCGGTCAGTACAGCACGCCGCAGATTTATGTCGAAGTGGACGCCTGGTTCACCAACACCGCGCCGGTGGATGCTTACCGCGGTGCCGGCCGCCCTGAGGCCACCTACCTGCTCGAGCGTCTGGTGTCGCGTTGCGGCTGGGAGATGGGCCTGGGGCAGGACGAGATCCGCCGCCGCAACTTCATCAAGGACTTTCCGTACCAGACGCCAGTGGCCCTGCAATACGACGTGGGTGACTTTCATGCCCTGCTCAAGCGCGGCAACGAACTGGCCGAAGTCGCCGGCTTCGAGCAGCGCAAGACGGCTTCGGCTGCCAAGGGTTTGCTGCGCGGCATCGGTTACTCGTGCTACATCGAGGCTTGCGGCCTGGCGCCCAGCAACATCGCCGGCGCGCTCGGTGCGCGTGCGGGTCTGTTTGAATGCGGCGAAGTGCGCGTGCACCCGACCGGCAGCGTGACGGTGTTCACCGGCTCGCACAGCCATGGCCAGGGCCACGAAACCACGTTTGCGCAAGTGGTGGCGGCGCGCCTGGGTATCTCGGTCGATGCGGTGGACATTGTTCACGGCGACACCGGCCGCGTGCCTTTCGGCATGGGCACCTACGGTTCACGCTCCATGTCGGTGGGCGGCACGGCCATCATGAAGGCGCTCGACAAGATCGAGACCAAGGCCAAGAAAATCGCAGCCCACCTCATGGAGGCCAGCGACGCTGACGTCGAGTTCGCCAACGGTGAATTCACCATCAAGGGCACCGACAAGAAGGTCACTTTCGGTCAGGTCGCGCTCACCGCTTACGTGCCGCACAACTACCCGCTTGACAAGCTCGAGCCGGGCCTGAACGAAACTGCGTTTTACGACCCGACCAACTTCACCTTCCCGGCAGGCACCTACATCTGCGAAGTCGAGGTCGATCCGGCCACGGGCACCGTCAAGGTGGACAGCTTCACGGCGGTGGACGACTTCGGCAACATCATCAACCCGATGATTGTGGAAGGCCAGGTGCATGGCGGGCTGGTGCAGGGCATCGGCCAGGCTTTGCTCGAGAACTGCGTCTATGACGAAGAAACCGGCCAGCTGCTGACCGGCTCCTTCATGGACTACACCATGCCGCGCGCTGACGACATGCCCAACTTCAAGCTGGACACCCTGTGCACGCCTTGCAGCCACAACCCGCTGGGTGCCAAGGGCTGCGGCGAGGCCGGTGCGATCGGCTCGCCGCCAGCGGTCATCAACGCCGTGCTCGACGCACTGCGCCCTCTGGGCGTGACTGACTTTGACATGCCAGCGTCTGCCGCGCGCGTGTGGTCAGCCATCCAGTCCGCCAAGAAATAACCCAATTCCCAAGGAGAAACCTCTATGTATGCATTCACCCTGGAGCGTCCTGCCACACTGGCCGACGCTGCGCGCCTGGCGGCTGCGGGCGCCAAACCTCTGGCGGGCGGGCAGACCATGCTCGCGTCCATGAAGCTGCGCCTGTCGAGCCCCGAGCAAGTCGCTGACCTCAGCGGCATCAAGGAGCTGACCGGCATCTGCCGTGAAGGCAATGCCTTTGTCATTGGCGCCATGACGCGCCACATCGATGTGGCCAACAACGCCGAGTTGAAGGCTGCCATCCCGGCGCTGACCGACCTGGCCGCCAACATCGGCGACCGGCAGGTGCGCGCCATGGGCACGCTGGGCGGCTCGGTGGCCAACAACGACCCTTCGGCCTGCTACCCGAGCGCCGTGCTGGCCCTGGGCGCGACTATTCACACCACCAGCCGCAAGATCGCTGCCGATGATTTCTTTCAGGGCATGTTCGCCACGGCGCTCAACGAGGGCGAGCTGATCACCGCCATCAGTTTTCCTATCCCCAAGCGCGCTGCCTACATGAAGTTCAAGCAGCCGGCCTCGCGCTTTGCGATGGTGGGCGTGTTTGTGGCGCAGTTTGACGCGGGTGTGCGTGTGGCCGTCACGGGCGCGGCCAATGGGGTGTTCCGTCACAGCGGCCTGGAGGCGGCGCTTTCCGCCAGCTTCACGCCGGCGGCCGCTGCGGCAGTCAAGATCGATGCGTCTGAGCTCAACAGCGACATTCACGCCACAGCGGCTTACCGGGCCAACCTGATCAGCGTGCAAACCCAGCGTGGTGTAGCCAAAGCCCTGGGCTGAAGCAGCCGGGGCGGCGCCGGCAAATTGCCCTGCGGCGGCCAGTACATTTTTGTGTCCTGTGCCGCGGCGAGGTTGCCGGGCAAGCGTCCAGCGCTCGCCTGCCAGCGCAGGCCTTCGCTGGAGGCGCGCACGAGTTCTCAAGCCGGGCGTGTGTTTGCGTTTGCCCAGGGCAGACGCAGACATTCCACGCCCGGGCGTGGCGCCCAATCCAACCGGGACCGGAGCTCTTGCTCCATGTCGAGGTCTCCGGACGACCTCAAGTCAACGCAAAATAGTCCCATGTTGAAAACTCTTTTCCCCAGCATCGACGCTCTCACGCAAGCTTTGCAAAGCGCCGGCTATTTTGCCGACCGGCGTCTGGCGACTGCTGTTTTTCTGGCCTTGCGCTTGCAGCGTCCCTTGCTGCTCGAGGGCGAGCCTGGCGTTGGCAAGACCGAACTCGCCAAGGCTTTGTCAATCGCGCTGCAGCGCGAGCTGATCCGCCTGCAATGCTATGACGGACTGGAGCAGCGAGAGGCGCTCTACGAGTGGAACTACGCCGCACAGCTGCTGCACATGCGCGCTTCCGAAGGGCGCGGCGAAGTCACCGACGTCGAGCGCGAGGTCTACCAGGGTCGCTACCTGATTCGCAGGCCGCTGTTGCAGGCCTTGCAGACGCCGGCGCCGGGCGCGGTCTTGCTGATCGACGAAGTTGACCGGGCCGACGAGCCTTTTGAAGCCTTTTTGCTTGAGTACCTCGGTGAATACCAGGTCAGCATTCCGGAGCTGGGAACCATCCGCGCGGAAGTCACACCGATCACCATCCTCACCAGCAACCGCACCCGCGAACTCAATGACGCTGTCAAGCGCCGCTGCCTGTACCACTGGCTCGACTACCCGGACCGCGACCGCGAACTGGCGATTGTGCGGGCGCAAGTGCCCGAAGCCAGCGAGCAACTTACAGCGCAGATTGCCCGCTTTGTCGACCGCCTGCGTCACTCACCGTTTGGCAACGCTTTTCAGCGCGCGCCCGGCATTGCTGAAAGCGTCGAATGGGCCAAGGCCCTGGTGGCGCTGGACACGCTGGTGGTCGACCCCGAGGTGGTGGCAGACACCGCCGGCATCTTGTTCAAGCAGCGCGAAGACGTGGCGGCCCTCACGCACGCCTTGGCCGTCGATTTGCTCAGGTCCGATGAGGATGAAGCGGCCTGATGACTGTCAGGCGTCGAACCTGCACGATGATCTCTGGTTTTTTTCAATCTCCCGGCGCCGGCCGTACAGGCGGTAAAAGCGCTGCGGACCACCCTTGCGCCTCGCCGCGGGCGCCGGGAATTTGCTCCCGCCTGCCGGCGCTGACTGGCAATGCGGCTCACGGCTTGAAGGGCGTCAGGCCTGATCATGCGGCTCGGTGACGCGCGCAGCGGCAAGCTCGCTGACAACATCGCCGGCTTTGGCCGTGCGCTGCGGCGCGCCGGCGTCAAGGTCGACAGCAGCCGCATTGCCCTGGCCAAGGAAGCCGCGCTGGCGGTGGGCGTGAGCGAAAAATCTGATCTGAGCGCTGCTTTTGAAGCCGTGATGGTCAGCCGCGAGCAAGACCGCCTGGTTTTCCGCGAGCTTTTTGATGTGTACTTTCAAGACCCGAAGGTGGCCAACAAGCTGCTGGCCCAACTGCTCCCCAGCGCCGAAGGCAAGGCCGAACCCAGCAAGCGCCGTCCCCGTGTGCGCGAGGCGCTGGCGCCGCAAAAAGCCTTTGGCGAGCAGGCCAAGCCCAGCACCGAAGATCAGAAGGTAGAGTTTGACGCCGTCATGACGGCCAGCGACATCCAGCGCTTGCAGCATGCCGATTTCAATTCGCTCTCGGCCACCGAATACCGTCTGGTCGAGCGGCTTGCACGCGACATCCAGCTGCCTCTGCCCGAATTTGCCTCCCGCCGCACCGGGCCGGCCAGCACAGGCGCGCGCATGCATTGGCCCGGCGTGATGCGTCAAGCCGGCCGGACCGGCGGCGAACTCATGCATTTGCCCCGGCTTCAGCGCCGCAAGCAAGCCCTGCCGCTGCTGGTGCTGGTCGATGTGTCGGGTTCGATGGAGCGTTATGCGCGCTTGCTGCTGGCGTTCTTGCATGCCGCGACGCGCCGGCATCCGCAACGCGACGTGTTTGCATTTGGCATGGGGCTGACGGATTTGAGCCCGGCCTTTGAAGTCGCGGATACCGATGAAATGCTGGCTCGGGCCAGTACCTTGATTGAAGACTTTGCGGGTGGCACGCAGCTTGGCGTCTCGCTGGCCAGCCTGCGCACCCAGCACGCCCGCCGACTGGTCGGCCGGCGCACCGTCGTGCTCATCATCACCGACGGTCTGGATACGGGCGAGCCCGAAGATCTGGATCGTGAACTGGCCTGGCTGCGCCGTCGCAGCCGCCGTATTTTGTGGCTTAACCCGCTGCTGCGTTTTGACGGCTACGCGCCGCTGGCGCGCGGTGCCTCGGTGCTGCACCGCCACGCCCACGGCATGCTGGCGGTACACAACCTCAGCCGCCTCGAAGAACTCGCCGCCAGCCTGTCCGCGCTCATGAAGTCATGAACCGGCGTCAGCTCGCCATGTCAGCAGCCCACCAAGCCATGGATCCCCGCCTTCGCGAGGATGACGGAAAAATGCGCTGCAGCGAGCACGACGGAAAAATGCGTTGCTGCAAGCACGACGGAAAAATGCGCCGCTGCGAACACGGCGGAAAAGTGGGTTGTCATGCGCCTGAGGGGAGACTCGGTGCAGAAGGCCGGAAAGTGCGCATGCTTACGGGTTTTGACTTAAGCCCGCCGTTCCTGCGAAGCCTGCCCTCGACCAGATCGAGGGTCAGGAATCCATCGTTTTCTAGCCGTGCCGTCTCATTTCAGCTGTTGCCCGCTGCTACCTCGCGGGCATGATCCAATTAACAAAAATAGGAGAAAACCATGGAAATGCAAGCCAGTCGGCAACTTGCCGTCAGCCAACAACAAGCCTGGGACGCGCTGAACGACCCCGAGGTTCTCAAGGCCTGTATCCCTGGCTGCGACAAGGTCGAGGCCAGTGGCGAGAACGCTTATGCCATCGGCATGGCGCTCAAGATCGGCCCCGTTTCAGCCAAGTTCAAAGGCAACATCACGCTCAGCGATATCAATCCGCCGGCCAGCTACAAGCTGTCGTTTGAAGGGCAGGGCGGCCCGGCCGGGCATGGCAAGGGCAGTGCGGCTGTGGTGCTGACGCCCAACGCAGCGGGCTGCGAACTCGCCTACACCGTGCAGGCTTCCGTGGGTGGCAAGGTGGCGCAACTCGGTCAGCGGCTGATTGACGGTGCTGCCAAGTCCATGGCCGAGGACTTCTTCAAGCGCTTTGACCAGGAAATGCAAAAGCAGCACCCCGAGGGATACGCTGCGCAGGCAGCTGCGGGTGCTGTAGCGGCCCCTGCCGGCGCGGCTGCTGCCAGCGCGGGCGTTCCCATCTGGGTCTGGGTCGTGGGTGCGGCGGCACTTGCGGCTGTGATCTGGCTGTCCCGCTAAGCGGTTCACTGGCTGAAAATCCGAAAGATTCACAAGGACACCGCCATGGAAAACCTCGACGTGATGGTCTTGCGCACCCTGCGCGACTGGCGCCAGGCGGGGCAGCGCGCGCTGCTCGCCACTGTGGTGCGCACCTGGGGCTCCTCGCCGCGGCCGGTCGGCTCCATCATGGCGCTTTGCGAAGACGGCGCGGTGGTGGGCTCGGTTTCTGGCGGCTGCATCGAAGACGACCTGATTTACCAGTACACCCAAGCCTACGCAGCCGCCCCGCCTCCCGCGGCCGCAAGCCCTGCTGAATCGGCTGCCCAAGCCGCTGCGGCTGGTGCGCAGTCCCAGGCCAAAACAATCCCATCCGGCCCTCCGGCCTTCAGCAAATACGGTGGGAGCGCCGACGAAGCCCCTCGCGTCGGCTTGCCCTGCGGCGGACCGCTTGACTTGCTGCTGGAGGTCGACCCGAGCGCTGCCGAGCGGGCGGC
>CAJAOB010000512.1 GCA_903941205.1 uncultured Burkholderiales bacterium
ATGCGGCACTCGATGGCATGACCCTTGATCTCGATCTGGCGTTGCGTAAACGGCAATTTCTCACCTGCCGCCACCAGGATCTGGGTCTTCACGATATCCACGCCGGTCACCCATTCCGTGACCGGATGTTCGACCTGCACGCGGGTATTCATTTCAATGAAATAGAACTCTCCGTCCTCGTACAAAAACTCGAAGGTGCCCGCGCCGCGATAGCCGATTTTCTTGACCGCAACCACACAACGCTCGCCGATCTTTTCGATCAGCTTGCGAGGGATGCCCGGAGCGGGCGCTTCTTCAATGACCTTCTGGTGGCGCCGCTGCATGGAGCAGTCGCGCTCACCGAGCCAGACCGCATTTTTATGCTGATCGGCCATGATCTGGATCTCGACATGGCGCGGGTTCTGCAAGAACTTCTCCATGTAAACCGCCGGATTGCCAAAAGCCGCAGCGGCCTCTGCCTTGGTGGTCTGGACCGCATGAATAAGCGCCGCCTCCGTGTGCACCACGCGCATGCCTCGGCCACCGCCGCCGCCCGCCGCCTTGATGATCACCGGGTATCCGATGGATTTGGCTGTACGCTTGATCATGAGCGGGTCATCGGGCAGGGCGCCTTCGGAGCCTGGCACGCAGGGCACGCCAGCTTTGATCATGGCCTGCTTGGCGGAAACCTTGTCGCCCATGATGCGGATCGACTCGGCTGTAGGGCCAATGAACTTGAAACCGCTTTTCTCGACGCGTTCGGCAAAATCGGCGTTTTCGCTCAGAAAACCGTAGCCAGGATGAATGGCTTCAGCATCCGTCACCTCGGCAGCCGAGATGATGGCGGGCATGTTGAGGTAGCTTTGGGCCGAAGGTGCGGGGCCGATGCAGACCGACTCGTCGGCCAGCTTGATGTACTTGGCTTCGCGGTCCGCCTCGGAATAAACCATCACCGCTTTGACGCCGAGTTCTCGGCAGGCGCGCTGGATGCGCAGGGCGATTTCGCCCCGGTTGGCGATCAGAATTTTTTTGAACATCGCGCGAACTTCACTCAATCGTGAAGAGTGACTGCCCGTACTCCACAGCCTGGCCGTTTTCACACAGGATGGCGACAACCGTGCCCGACTTGTCAGCCTCAATCTCGTTGAGGATCTTCATGGCCTCGATGATGCAAATGGTCTCACCCTCTTTGACAATGCTGCCCACCTCGACAAAGGCTTTGGCGCCAGGGCTGGCCGAGCGGTAGAAGGTTCCTACCATCGGGGACTTGATGGCGTGACCTACCGCTTCTGCGGGCGCTGGCGCGGCGGCAACAGGCGCGGGTTGCGGCGCCAACGCAGCAACAGGTGCCGCCATCGCGGGCGCCTGCATGACCATGGGCGCTGCGCCCACGGCCTTGACGATGCGGACTTTGCCCTCGGCCTCAGTGATTTCCAGCTCAGATACATTGGACTCTGACACCAGATCGATCAAGGTTTTGAGTTTGCGTAAATCCATACTTCATTCTCCGGAAAAAAGCGTCGGGGTTAGAGCCCGACTTTCAGTGTGGGGGTGGTTCGCGGGGACCATGCGATCAGCGCCTGGCGCCCATTGGCAGATGTTATTTCGGTGCAGAACCCAGGGTGGTCTTGACTGGTATGCGCAAAAAGCCTGCCTTTTCACCCTATTTCGTTTATCTTGAAATAAATACCCTCATCAGTCGATATCAGCGCTTTTCTAGCTTTAAACGATTTGAACTCAAGACAGCCGGGTTTGATTGCCGCATGCCTCGAGAAAACTCCAGATGACTTCTCGGAGGGCGAACTTTAACGCAAATTGGGACTTGATTTGCC
>CAJAOB010000513.1 GCA_903941205.1 uncultured Burkholderiales bacterium
ACGACGTTCAAAACAGAGTGAAGCGAATTAACAAGACACTTGATGAGGCGAAGGCGCTGATTCACTAGTTTGCGGTGACACGCTTTTTGAAATAGCTAGGTAGCTCACCAGTTGAGTCACCCATGACCAGACTTGACCAACTTGAAGCACAGCAAGCCGCTCTCGCCAGGGAAATCGAGGACGAGAGGTAGGTGCGTGGTGCCGTTGCAGAACGGACGCCAAGGGCTTCTATACTTGCGCCCTTTTCCCCCAGCCTCTGGACATACACCATGAAACGCTGCACTTTCTGCATCCGCCGCATCTTCTGCTGCCCCCGCCTTTCTTCCCCCCGCGCTGCCTGCACCGCCTGCTGACGCCCGCCGCCGGCCTTGGCGCCTGATCGCCAAATCGACTGACCGCGCGCGGTCGCGCTTTTTCTGCGCCTGACCGTGCCGCCCTTTCAAGACACGTCCTCCGTAGCCCCCCAAGAACCTCAAAGAGCCACCAAGATCCCCATGAGAAAAAAAGTCTTTATCAAAACCTTCGGCTGCCAGATGAACGAGTACGACTCGGACAAGATGAGCGATGTGCTGCACGCGGCCGAGGGCTACGAGCCGACGCTGGACGTGGAGCAGGCTGACCTGATCTTGTTCAACACTTGCTCGGTGCGTGAAAAAGCGCAGGAAAAGGTCTTCAGCGATCTGGGGCGCGTGAAGCATCTGAAGAAAAAAGGCGTGCTGATTGGCGTGGGCGGCTGCGTGGCCAGCCAGGAGGGTGCGGCCATCATTGCGCGGGCGCCCTATGTGGACGTGGTGTTTGGCCCGCAGACCCTGCACCGCCTGCCGGAGATGCTGAAGGCGCGCGCCCGGCAAGGCAAATCGCAGGTGGACATCAGCTTTCCGGAAATTGAAAAATTTGACCATCTGCCGCCGGCGCGGGTGGAAGGCGCCAGTGCTTTTGTGAGCATCATGGAAGGCTGCTCCAAGTACTGCAGCTATTGCGTGGTGCCCTACACGCGGGGCGAAGAGGTCTCGCGCCCGTTTGACGATGTGCTGGTCGAGGTGGCCGGGCTGGCGGACCAGGGCGTCAAGGAAGTCACGCTGCTGGGGCAAAACGTCAACGCCTACCGCGGACCGATGACAGCAGCAGGCAAGAGCGGCAGCGCCGAGATCGCCGACTTTGCGATGCTGCTGGAATATGTCTCGGACATTCCAGGCATTGAGCGCATCCGCTACGTGACCAGCCACCCGAACGAGTTCACGCAGAGCCTGATTGACGCTTACGCCCGCCTGCCCAAGCTGGTGAACCATTTGCACCTGCCGGTGCAGCACGGCAGCGACCGCATTTTGATGGCCATGAAGCGCGGCTACACGGCCATGGAATACAAGAGCACCATCCGCAAGCTGCGGGCGATTCGGCCCGACCTGGCCATGAGCAGCGACTTCATCGTCGGTTTTCCGGGCGAGACGCGAGAAGACTTTGACAAGATGATGAAGCTGATTGACGACGTGGGCTACGACACCTCGTTCAGTTTCATCTTCAGCCCGCGCCCCGGCACGCCGGCGGCCAATCTGAATGACGACACGCCGCACGACGTGAAACTCAAGCGCCTGCGCCACCTGCAGGAAACGATTGACAACAACGTGCGCGCCATCAGCGCCAGCCGGCATGGCACGGTACAGCGCATTTTGGTGGAAGGCGCGTCGCGCAAGGACCCGACCGAGCTGATGGGCCGCACCGAATGCAACCGCGTCGTCAACTTCAAGGGCCCGCCGCGGCTGGTGGGTCAGATGATTGACGTGAAGATCACCGACGCCATGCAGCGCTCATTGCGCGGCGAGGTGCTGACCAGCGACGGTCAGCCGCAAGCGCACGGGCTGGATAAGCTTCAACCGGCGGCTTTGTCGTAGTCGGGACTTTGCAGCGCGTGGTAGTGGTTCTGGCGCCGGGCTTCGTCCATGCGCATGCCTGAGCGGATGGCCGCACGCACGGCGTTTTCGCGGCGCGTGATTTCCTCGGCAAAACCAAGCACCTGCTCCTGCAAGGCCTGCGGTATGACGACCACGCCGTCAGCATCACCGCGCAGCAGGTCACCCGGGTAGACGGTGACGCCACCAATTTGAACGGGCACCTGCAAGCCAGCCAGCTGAATCCGGCCCTTGCCGGTACGCATCCAGCTGCCGCGGCTGTAGATCGGGTAGTTGAGTTCGCTGCACAGGGCGACATCGCGGTTGATGCCGTCAATCACGGTGCCGGCAATCTTGCGCTGGTGCGCCATCTCGGTGAGGATGTTGCCCCAGGTGGTCATGTGGTCATGGCCGCGGTTGTCGATCACCACCACGCTGCCCGGCTCGACATCGTCGATGTAGTCGCCCACATGCCCTTCTTCGCCGTGGCTGGCCGGGCGGTAAAGCACCGTGTAGGCATGGCCAGCCATGCGAAATTTCCGGTCGCAGGGCTGAATCTGATAGCACTGACCGCCAATGCCGGAGCGGTCCAGCGCGTCGCTCAGGGCGGCGCAGTCCAGCGCCAGGGCGCGTGCCACAAAGGCCGCAGAAGAACTTGAAGTGGTCATGAAAACTCGATGAAGGTCGGGTGATGAAGCCAGCCACCCCGGGCCGGCAAAGCGCCCTCAGTCGGCGCGGATGTTGGCGGTCTTGATGACGTTGGACCAGTACTGGATGTCCTTGCGCACGACACCATCCAACTGGGCCGGCGGCATGTAGCGGATTTCAACGCCAGCGGTTTCAGCCGACTTGCGCACCGCGGCAGATTCCATGGCGACCTTGACGGCGTCCGTGAGCTTTTGAACGGTGGCCGGTGGCGTGCCCATGGGAGCAAACAGCGCCACCCAGGCTTCCAGCTCAAAGCCCGGAAAACCGGCTTCGGCCGAGGTGGGCACATCAGGCATCAAGGCCAGCCGCTTGCTGGCCGCCACCGCCAGCGGGCGCATCTTGCCGGCTTGCACGAAACTCAGCAGCGAAGGCGGCGTGGCCACGGTCATCTGCACATTGCCGGCCACCACATCGAGCATGGCGGGGCCCGCGCCACGGTAAGGCACGTGCGTGATGTCCAGGCGGTTTTGCTGCTTGAAAAGCTCCACACCGACGTGCGGCACCGAGCCATTGCCGGAGGTGGCGTAGTTCAGCTTGCCCGGGTTGGCGCGCGCCAGATCGACCAGTTCGCGCAGTGTCTTGGCCGGCACCGAAGGATGCACCGCCAGCACATGCGGCGAGACGACCAGCATGCCAATGGGCGTGAAGTCGCGCAGCGGGTCCCAGCTGAGGTTGGGGTACATGGAGGGGTTGCCGACGTGGAACATCGAATAACCCACCAGCAGGCTGTAGCCGTCGGGCGTTGCCTTGGCCACGGCACTGGCCGCAATATTGCCGCCGGCCCCGGCCTTGTTGTCGATCACGACAGGCTGTCCCAGGCTTTGCGTCATCGACGGGATGACCATGCGGGCCACAGTGTCCAAAATGCCGCCGGGCGGCACGGGCACGACCAGCGTCACGGGGCGGCTGGGGTAGCCGGTCTGGCTGAGGGCAGAGCCGGCGCAAAGGGTCAGGCCCAGCGCCAGGGCCGTCCACGTTTTTTTCATTGTTGTCTCCTGCGTCATGCGCATGTTGTAGGGGGCTGAGCGGGTTGCAAGCTTGACCTTTGCGGATGATAGCTGGCGGCCGGCTCTAAAGGCCGGCTCTAAAGGCCGGCTCTAAAGGCCGGCTCTAAAGGCCGGCTCTAAGGGCGGCTCAAAAGGGCGGCTTGCCCATTCCACCCATACCGCCCATGCCCTTCATGCCGCCCATGCGCTTCATCATTTTCATCATGCCGCTGCCCTTCATCTTCTTCATCATCCCTTGCATCTGCTCGAACTCGTTGAGCAGGCGGTTGACTTCCTGAACATGCACGCCAGCGCCAGCGGCGATGCGGCGCTTGCGTGTGGCCTTGATCAGCTCGGGCTTGCGGCGCTCCAGCGGCGTCATGCTCTGGATGATGCCTTCCTTGCGCTTGATGTCTTTTTCAGCCTTGCCCATGTCCATCTGGCCGGCTTTGGCCGTCATCTGCGCGGGCAGTTTGTCCATCAGACTCGACAGGCCGCCCATGTTCTTCATTTGCTGCAATTGGCCCAGAAAGTCTTCCAGGTCAAAACCGCTGCCGCTTTTCATCTTGGCGGCGAGCTTTTGCGCGGCCGCCATGTCAACGCCAGCCGTGACCTGCTCGACCAGCGCCAGGATGTCGCCCATGCCCAGAATGCGCCCGGCGTGACGCTCGGCATCAAACACTTCGAGCCCGTCGAGCTTTTCACTGGTGCCCGAGAACTTGATCGGTGCACCTGTCACCTGGCGCACCGAGAGCGCGGCGCCACCGCGCGAATCACCGTCAGTCTTGGTCAGGATGATGCCGGTCAAAGGCAGCGCGTCCTTGAAGGCCTTGGCGGTATTGACCGCGTCCTGGCCCTGCATGGCGTCGACCACGAACAGCGTCTCGACCGGGTTGAGCACGGCGTGCAGTTCCTTGATCTCTGACATCAGCGCTTCGTCGATGGCCAGGCGACCGGCGGTGTCGACCAGCAGAACATCAAAGAAGTGCTTTTTGGCGTAATCCAGCGCAGCGCGCGCAATCTCGACAGGTTTTTGCTCAGGCGTGCTCGGGAACCATTCGGCGCCGGCCTGTTTGGTCACGGTTTTCAGCTGCTCGATGGCGGCCGGCCGGTAGACGTCCCCGGAGACCGTGAGCACCTTTTTCTTGCGCTTTTCGATCAGGTGCTTGGCCAGTTTGGCGGTGGTGGTGGTTTTACCGGCGCCTTGCAGACCGGCCATGAGGATCACGGCGGGCGGCTGGGCGGCCAGGTTGATGTCGCTGACGCCCTCGCCCATGGTCGCGGCCAGTTCGCGGTTGACGATGCCGACCAGCGCCTGACCGGGGGAAAGCGAGCCGAGGACTTCCTGACCCAGAGCTTTTTCCTTGACGCGGGCAATAAAGTCGCGCACCACAGGCAGGGCCACGTCGGCTTCCAGCAGGGCCATGCGAACTTCGCGCAGCATGTCCTGCACGTTGGACTCGGTGATGCGGGCCTGGCCGCGCATTTCCTTGACGAGCCGGGAGAGTTTGTCGGTGAGGGCTGAGGCCATGAGCGGGCTCCACGTGGGGAGCAAGGGTTGGTTCGGTGAAACAGGGAAAGGATAAACTTGGACCATGAGTTTAGCTTTCAGCGCCTGGTTTGGCATGGCAACAACCGCCGGAGCGGCGCTTTTGTACAGCGTTCTGGCGCTGACCAGCCACCGAATGAGCACACCGGCTGCGCGCCTGCTGATGCTGGCCGCCTGGCTGCTGCACGCGCTGGCGCTGGCCGAAGGCCTGCTCGGTCAGCCGCCACGCTTTGGCTTCGCACCGGCACTTTCAACGACTGTGTGGCTGGTGGTGACGGTCTACGCCATTGAAAGCGGCCTTATTCCGCAGCTCAGGGCGCGCTGGGCGCTGGCGGGCGTCGGCGCAGCAGCGGTGGTGCTGTCGCTGGCATTCCCGGGCTCGACCTACGAGCGCATTGCATCGCCATGGCTGCCCTTGCACTGGGCCTTGGGCCTGGCGTCGTACGGCCTTTTTGGCACGGCTTTGTTTCACGCCTGGCTGATGAGCCGAAGCGAGCGATCGATGCGCTCGGCCCACCCTGCCGACATGGGTGTGCCGCTGCTCAAGCTCGAACGACTGACCTTTCGCTTTGTCGAAGCCGGCTTTTCCCTGCTGACGGCCTCACTGCTGGCGGGCTGGTTTTTTGCAGAGACGCTGTATGGGATGCACGCCGCGCAGGTTTTCAACCACAAAGTCATCTTTTCAGTGCTGGCCTGGTTCACCTTCGCCGGTTTGCTGGTTGGCAGGGCGCGACTGGGCTGGCGCGGCCGCAAGGCCCGCAACGTTCTTTATCTGGGCTCGGGGCTGCTCTTGCTCGGCTACGCCGGCTCGCGCTTCGTGCTGGAAGTGATATTGCGCCGCGCATGAAATACCTATTGATCCTGGGCCTGGCTCTGGTGGTTTTCTGGCTGTGGCAGGGCAGGCGCCGCGCCACACTCGCTGACAAGGCGCGCTCGCAGGGCACCAGGCCGACAAGCGCCCGGGGCCAGGTTCAAACCACCGAAATCATTGCCTGCGACCTCTGCGAGGTGCATCTGCCGCGCGCCGAAGCACTGACGGGAGGCCGCGGCGTTTATTGCAGCGATGCGCATCGACGTCAGGCCGAGGGCTGATGCCCGCCCTTTGAGTGCTTGGCATAACGGCTTACAGCGATGATTAAGCGTTCGGCCAAAGGTCCATCGGAGCGGCTCGAGCAGGGGCCGCCGCTTTGGGACAAGGGCTGGTATCGCTTTGCGAGGCAACTGGCCTCGCCAAATTTCGGACCGCGGCCCGCTAGCGTGCAGCCCGACCTGATCGTGATCCACTCCATCAGCCTGCCGCCCGGTCAATACGGCGGAAGCCACGTGCAGCAACTGTTCACCAATACGCTCGACTGGGATGCACACCCCTACTTTCAGGGCATTCGCGATCTGCGGGTATCAGCGCACTTCTTCATCACGCGCGACGGTCAGCTATGGCAGTTTGTGAGCTGCAACGACCGAGCCTGGCACGCGGGCGAATCCTTTTATCGCGGCAGAGCCAACTGCAACGACGACTCGGTCGGCATCGAACTCGAAGGGCTCGAGGGGCAAGTGTTTGAAGACTGCCAGTACGAAACCTTGACCGCACTCTCAGCGGCTTTGCTGACGGTCTATCCGATCGGCCACATCGCGGGCCATGAACATGTGGCGCCGGGACGCAAACAGGACCCGGGCGCAGGTTTTGACTGGCAGCGCTTACGCCGATCATTGGGATTGCTGGCAAGCACGTTACCCCCTGGCATCGTTGCGGGCTAGTAATAAAGAATGCAACAAGCACAAAGAAAAGGTCGGCAGGCCGCAGCCGCGCGGTTGGCAACAAGGCATAATTCCAAGAACTCGGGAAAACACTACCCGTAGTGCTTGAAATACCGTCAGACCCTATATATAGTGTCTTTGCCTACAACAACCGATGCTGTCTTTCATTTCAGCCCGCCCCTTTTTCAGCGATCCGGCGCCAACACCGAACCATGAGTGGCGCCAGACCCGGCCAACCATTGCCAAGCAGCACAAGAACAACCGATCCAAGGACATCCATGCAAACGAGCCTACACACTCCCGCCCTCTCGCCAGCCGGCCTCGCCGCCGACCCCCTGCCACTCGAAAGCCAGGCCCACACTGCGGTCTACAGCCAGTACCAGATCATTCGCCGCAACGGCTCCGTCGTACCTTTTGAACCGCACAAGATTGCCGTCGCCATGATGAAAGCCTTTTTGGCAGTCCATGGCACCCAGGGCGCGGCGTCAGCCAGTGTTCGAGAAACCGTCGATGGCCTGACCCAAGCCGTGATCCGTGCCTTGATGCGCTCGCGACCTGGCGGCGGCACCTTTCATATCGAAGATGTTCAAGACCAGGTAGAACTCGGACTCATGCGCGGCGGGCACCACGAAATCGCCCGGGCGTACGTGCTTTACCGTGAAAAGCGAACCCAGGAGCGCGCCCGTCAGGGCGTTCACCAGATGCAAGCGGTGCCGTCTCTGCATGTGATGGACGGTGGCCAAAAGGTCGCTCTCGACATCCGCCGCCTGCAGGCGCTGATCGAAGCCTCCTGCGCCGGTTTGGGCAGCGACATCAAGCCCGATCCGATCGTCGCCGAGACCATGCGCAACCTCTACGATGGCGTGCCAATCGACGAGGTCTACAAGGCGTCCATCCTGGCAGCGCGCACGCTGATTGAAAAAGACCCTGACTACACCTATGCCACTGCGCGCCTTCTGCTACACACGATCCGACGCGAAGTGCTGGGCGGTGAAGTGGCGCACGAGGAAATGAGCACACGCTACGCGGAGTATTTCCCACAGTTCATCCAGAAGGGCGTTGACAACGAACTGCTAGACGAAAAATTGCTCCAGTTTGATCTGGCACGGCTGGGCGCAGCGCTCAAGCCCGAGCGCGACATGCAGTTTGACTACCTCGGCTTGCAGACGTTGTTTGACCGCTACTTCCTGCACGTGCGCAAGCAGCGCATCGAACTGCCCCAGGCTTTCTTCATGCGCGTGGCCATGGGCTTGTCGCTCAACGAGATCGACCGCGAAGCCCGCGCTATCGAGTTCTACGAAATCATGTCCTCGTTCGACTTCATGTCGAGTACACCCACGCTGTTCAACGCCGGTACGCTGCGCTCGCAGCTGTCTTCGTGCTACTTGACGACCGTAGCCGACGATCTGGGCGGCATCTACGACGCCATCAAGGAAAACGCGCTGCTGTCGAAGTTCGCTGGCGGCCTCGGCAATGACTGGACGCCAGTACGCGCCCTCGGCGCGCACATCAAAGGCACCAACGGCGAGTCGCAAGGCGTGGTCCCCTTCCTGAAGGTAGTGAACGACACGGCTGTAGCCGTCAACCAGGGCGGCAAGCGCAAGGGCGCAGTCTGCGCTTACCTTGAAACCTGGCACCTCGACATTGAAGAATTCCTCGAGCTTCGCAAGAATACCGGGGATGACCGCCGCCGCACGCACGACATGAACACGGCGAACTGGATTCCCGACCTCTTCATGCGGCGCGTGATGGAAAAGGGCAGCTGGACGCTTTTCTCGCCTTCAGACACGCCCGACCTTCACGACAAATTCGGCACCGAATTCGAGAAGGCTTACACCGCCTACGAAGCACGCGCCGAGCGCGGCGAAATCAAGCCGGCACGTAAGCTCCAGGCCGTCGACATGTGGCGCAAGATGTTGTCGATGCTGTTCGAGACCGGTCACCCCTGGATCACCTTCAAGGACGCCTGCAACGTCCGATCGCCACAACAACACTGCGGCGTGGTTCACTCATCGAACCTGTGTACAGAGATCACCCTGAACACCAGCGATACCGAAACCGCAGTCTGCAACCTGGGCTCCGTCAACCTGGTGCAGCACCTCAAAGACAACGGCAGCGGCGGTAAAGCGCTGGATCACGACAAGCTCAAGAAAACCGTCACCACAGCCATGCGGATGCTGGACAACGTGATCGACATCAATTACTACGCCGTCAAGAAGGCACGCGATTCCAACATGCGCCATCGCCCGGTCGGGCTGGGCATCATGGGCTTTCAGGACTGCCTGTATGAATTGCGCACTCCTTACGCGAGCGACGCCGCCGTCGAGTTCGCTGACAAGTCCATGGAGGCTGTGTGCTATCACGCTTACTGGGCGTCCACCGAACTGGCCAAAGAACGCGGCAAGTACGCCAGCTACAAAGGGTCGCTGTGGGATCAGGGCATCTTGCCGCTGGACACGCTGGACATGCTGGCCAAAGAGCGCGGCGGCTACATCGAAGTGGACCGCTCGGTGACCCTTGACTGGGATGCGCTACGCCGCAAGATCGCCACCGACGGCATGCGCAATTCCAACTGCGTCGCCATAGCGCCCACCGCCACCATCTCCAACATCATTGGCGTGGACGCCTGCATAGAGCCCTGCTTTGGCAACCTCTCAGTCAAGTCCAACTTGTCAGGCGAGTTCACGGTAATCAACAATTATCTCGTGCGTGACCTCAAGCGGCTGGGCCTTTGGGACGACGTGATGGTGGTTGACCTCAAACACTTCGATGGCTCCCTGCGCCCGATTGACCGAGTGCCACAAGACATCAAGGCGCTTTACGCCACCGCCTTTGAAGTCGATGCCACCTGGCTGGTCGAGGCGGCATCGCGTCGCCAGAAATGGATCGATCAGGCACAGTCGCTCAACATCTACATGGCGGGCGCATCAGGCAAGAAGCTTGACGACACCTACAAACTGGCTTGGCTGCGTGGCCTGAAGACGACCTACTACCTGCGCACCATGGGCGCGACACACGCCGAAAAGTCGACCGTCAAAGCTGGCAAGCTCAACTCGGTCGCATCAGGCAACACAAGCGACAGCGGCAGCATCAATACCATGGATGCGGCTGCCGCCGCCGCACACGCACAGTTGGGTGCAACGCCAGCGACCGACATCAAGTTCTGCGCGATCGATGATCCTGGTTGCGAGGCTTGCCAATAATGGAATGCTCAAGTGTTGATTCGATGCCTCTGTTCGACGCTATTGAGCAACACTCATTCGGGCGTCATCGAATGAACACTTTTCATTTGTTGTCGCTGCTTTCATAATCCGAAGTTATTGGAAAAACATATGTTGACCTGGGACGAAGAAGTCAAACCATCACTGCAAAATTCGCCGACTGGCGGCTTCATTGAAAGCCGCGCTACGGCGCTTTCGCAGCTTTCTTCGACGCCAATAGACAGCATCACAACGCGCATACTCAACGATGGCGCCCCTGCGCCGTTGAAGGCAACCGTCGTTGCCGCAGCCAATACATCAGCGTCAGCACCCGCGATTCATCGGCGTGTCAAGGCATCCGACAAGCGCATCATCAACGGCCAGACCGACGTCAACCAGTTGGTCCCCTTCAAGTACAAGTGGGCTTGGGAAAAATACCTCGCCACCTGCGCCAACCACTGGATGCCACAAGAGGTGAACATGACGCGCGACATCGCGCTGTGGAAAGACCCCAACGGGCTGACCGATGACGAGCGCCGTCTGGTCATGCGCAACCTCGGCTTTTTCGTCACTGCAGACTCGCTGGCCGCCAACAATATTGTGCTGGGCACCTACCGCCACATCACCGCGCCTGAATGCCGCCAATTTCTCCTGCGTCAGGCCTTTGAAGAAGCCATTCACACCCATGCCTACCAATACATCACGGAGTCGCTGGGGCTCGACGAGGGCGAGATTTTCAACGCCTACAACGAGGTCCAGTCCATTCGCGACAAGGATCAGTTCCTGATTCCTTTCATCGACGCCATCTCGGACCCCAACTTCAAGACGGGCACCCTGGAAAACGACCAGACCCTGCTCAAGTCACTGATCGTTTTTGCCTGCCTGATGGAAGGCCTGTTCTTCTATGTCGGTTTCACGCAGATTCTGGCGCTGGGTCGGCAAAACAAAATGACTGGTGCAGCGGAACAATACCAATACATACTGCGTGACGAATCCATGCACTGTAATTTCGGCATCGACTTGATCAACCAGCTAAAGCTGGAAAATCCGCAACTCTGGACACCGGAGTTCAAAGCGGAAATCAAGGCGCTGTTCATGAAAGCTGTCGAACTGGAATACCGCTACGCTGAGGACACCATGCCGCGAGGCGTGCTGGGCTTGAACGCCTCCATGTTCAAGGGCTATCTGCGCTACATCGCCAACCGGCGTGCTACCCAAATAGGACTTGAAACTCTGTTTCCGAACGAGGAAAATCCATTCCCCTGGATGAGCGAAATGATAGACCTCAAGAAAGAGCGTAATTTCTTTGAAACCCGCGTGATCGAGTATCAGTCGGGTGGCGCTCTTTCCTGGGACTAAGCCCGCTACGAAGATGATTATTGAAACTCTCAAGAACCAGAAAGCGTACCAAGAGGCGTGCCTGGGTTCTTGTTACCGTGTTCGCGGCGCTGGGCGATGCTCACCGAGCTGGC
>CAJAOB010000514.1 GCA_903941205.1 uncultured Burkholderiales bacterium
CGCCCAGCGCAGATTGTCGACATACAAAGGCATCAAGGCTTCGCGCGTCTGCCCTTGCGGCACCAGACCCGCCATCAAGTGAATGCGCGGGCAATCCAGCACGTCGGCGTAGTCGAGCGCCATCTGCACGCCCACCCGAAACTCGGCCTCGCGCCCGACCACCGCGGCCGTCCCCCGAACGCCCGCCTTGTCCCAGGCTTCGGCAATGGCCGCAGCATTGGTGCCGCCGGGCGGCGCATTGAACAGCACTTGCTTCAAGCCATGGCCTTTCAAGCGCGCAGCGAGTTCTTGCGGGCTGAAGGCATAGGGAAACAAGTATTCGACAGCCTTGAAACCATCTTGCGCGGCCGCTTCGAAGCGGTCGAGAAACGGCAGCTCCGGGTACATCATGGAGAGATTGGCAGCAAATTGGGGCATGGTTGAAACGGCCTTCAGCCGCGTTGGAGGGTCAATGAATGATTGGGAGGCGCAGCGCAGGCACGGGCTACCAGCGCGCGCCAAAGGTCTGACGCAGTGCGCCAATTTGAGACTCGCTCAAGGGCGCAGGTGGCGCGCTGCAAGCCAGCGCCAGGCCGGCGGTTTCCTCAAGCTCTTCGAGCGTCGCCATGGCGGCAGCCGGACTCTCATGCCAGACGTTCGGGCCCAGCCGGTCGAGCATGACTGCGCGAATCGGCGTGCCTTGCCGGCCATAGCGGTCTATGGTCTGGGCGACGGCTTCGGCCGCCGCAGGATCGCCAGGGCGATGGTAGGCAATGACCGGAACGTGGCCGACCTTCATGACGAAGTAAGGCGTGAGCGGCGCCAAAAGTTCTTCGCCACCGGTGAAGGCCTGTCGCAAGGTCAGCGCTACACAATGCCGGCTGTGGGTGTGGATGACGCATTGGCTTGCCGCGTCAAAAGGCGCTGCTGCGGCATAAATGCTGCGGTGCAGGGCAATCGTCTTGCTGGCCTTGTCGCCGCTGATCTGCTGGCCACTGGCATCGAGTCGGGCCAGTCGCGCCGGGTCCAGAAAACCCAGGCAGGCATCGGTCGGCGTGATCAAAAAGCCGTCGCCCAGCCGAACGCTGATGTTGCCGGCCGTGGCATGCACATAGCCACGCTCAAACAGGCTTTGGCCGACGCGGCAGATTTCCTCGCGAGCCCGGCTTTCTTGCGGGGTCATGGCAAAGCGCTTTCGCCCAGCGCCGTGAAGGCCTTGCTGAAGAAATCATCGGTGCCAAAGTTGCCCGATTTGAGCGTGAGGTGCAGTCCGCCCTGGGCGGCAGCGCTGACCGCGTGGCACCAGGGCACGCCCGGGTCGATCTGCGGGCCGATCTGCATTTGAGTGATACCCAGCGCCTGCACGCAGGCACCCGAGGTTTCACCACCAGCCACCACCAACTGCCGCACGCCCAAAGCCACCAGACCGCGCGCGATGCTGGCCAGGCAACGCTCGACAAGCTGGCCAGCGTCTTCCACGCCCAGCTGGCCCTGAACCGACTTGACCGCTTGCGCTTCGGCGGTCGAATACACCAGCACCGGACCGTCGGCCAGAAGCGGCGCAGCCCAGGCCAACACCTCGGCCAGAACATCCTCACCGGCCGCCAGCCGCAAAGGATCAATGGCAAAAGCCGGGCGGCCCGTGGCCAGAAAATGGCCGACCTGGCGCAAGGTGGCCAACGAGCAGCTGCCCGACACCACGGCCTGCAAACCCGCAGCAGCCGGCAGCTTACCCGCCTGGCTGGAGGGTGCGAGGCCGAAATTGGCCGGCAAACCGATGGCCACGCCCGAGCCGGCAGTGACCAGCGGCATGTCCTTGAGCGCTGGCCCGAGCCGATGCAAATCCTCGTTCGAAATCGCGTCGACGATGGCCACGCCCACGCCTTCGGCGCGCAATTGACTGATTCGCTCGCGAATGGCAGCCTCACCGCGCGCCACCACGGCGTAGTCGATGAGTCCAACCACTCGCCGGGTTTGCGCCTGCATGACGCGCACCAGGTTCGCATCGACCATGGGCGTGAGCGGATGGTTTTGCATGCCGCTTTCGTTGAGCAGCACGTCGCCGGCAAACAGATAGCCCTTGAACACCGTGCGCTTGTTGTCGGGAAAGGCTGGCGTGGCAATGGTGAAGTCGACCCCGAGAGCGTCCATCAGCGCCTCGGTCACGGGGCCGATGTTGCCTTGCGGCGTGCTGTCAAACGTCGAACAGTATTTGAAATAGAACTGCGTAGCGCCCTGCGCCTGCAGCCAGGCCAGCGCCGCCAGCGAGCCTTTGATGGCCTCGTCAGGCGCCACAGTGCGCGACTTCAGCGCCACCACCACGGCATCAACATCGGCGTCCAGCGGACCGGTCGGCACGCCAATGGTCTGCACCACGCGCATGCCGGCTCGCACCAGGTTGTTGGCCAGATCGCTGGCGCCCGTGAAGTCGTCGGCGATGGCACCGAGCTGGATGGCCGTCCTGGTATTCATGGCGTTATCGGTATTCACGGTTTCTGGGGCAGTTCGATGCCCGGAAAGATCTTGATCACCGCGCTGTCGTCTTCCTTGGCGTAGCCCGCGCTGGAAGCCTGCATGAACATCTGGTGCGCGGTGGCTGACAGCGGCAGCGGAAACTTGCTGCTGCGTGCCATGTCGAGCACCAGGCCCAGGTCCTTGACAAAAATATCCACCGCTGACAGCGGCGTGTAGTCTGCGGCCAGCACGTGCGCCATGCGGTTCTCAAACATCCAGCTGTTGCCGGCGCTGTGGGTGATGACTTCGTACAAGGCGGCCGGGTCCACGCCTTCGCGCAAACCCAGGGCCATGGCTTCGGCGGCGGCGGCGATGTGCACGCCTGCCAGCAACTGGTTGATGATCTTGACCTTGCTGCCTGCGCCGGCCTTGTTGCCCAGCTTGTAAACCTTGGCAGCCATGGCGTCGAGCAAGGGTTCGGCTACGGCATAAGCGGCGTCGGCGCCGGCCGTCATCATCGTCATCTGGCCGCTGGCGGCCTTCGCGGCGCCGCCGGAAATCGGCGCGTCGATGTACAGCAGGCCCATGTCGTTCAGGCGTTTTTCCAGCGCCACCGACCAATTGGGCTCGACGGTCGAGCACATCACGAAGACACTGCCTGGCTTCATGGCAGCGGCGCAACCTTCAGGGCCAAAGAGCACGCTGTCGGTTTGCGCTGCGTTGACGACCACCGACACCACCACATCGCAAGCGCCAGCCAGCGCGGCGGGCGAAGCCGCCACCACGCCACCATCTCTGGCAAAAGCCTGCGCGGCTTCAGCACGCACGTCATACACATGCACCGTGTGGCCGGCACGCCGCAAAGACTGCGCCATGCCCAGGCCCATGGCCCCCAGGCCAATCAGGCCGACTTGAACTGTCATTGAAATACTTTCATCTTGTTATAAGTTGCCGTCGCTTGACTTTCATTCCTGCGCCCATCCGTCACTCCTGCGAAGCCTGCCATCGACCTGATCGGGGGGCAGGAATCCATCCCCGGACTACGCGCCCCATTCACCGCCCATGGATCCCCGCTTTCGCGAGGATGACGGATAAGCAGCTTTCGCTCATCCACCCATCCGTCATTCCTGCGCCCATCGGTCACTCCTGCGACGCCTGCCCTCGACCCGATCGGGGGCAGAAATCGATCGACATGTTCTCAAGGACAGGCATTTGCACAGCAGGACTTTCAGCCCAGCGTGATCTTGGCAAAGGCGGCGACCTGCTTCCATTTGGCCGCATCGGCCGCCATGAAACCGGCCATGGCCGAGGCGCCGAGAAAGCCCAGTTCTGCCCCGCGCGACTCCATGGCGCGCACCAGTTCCGGGTCACGCATGATCTTTTGCAGTGCCTGCTCCAGACCCGCCACCACGGTCGCAGGCAAGCCTGCAGGCCCCGCCAGGCCGTACCAGGCGCTCACATCGAAGTCGGGAAATCCCAGTTCGGACAACATGGGCACAGCGGCCAGGGCCTTGCTGCGCTGACGGGTGGTCACAGCCAGCGCCTTGACGCTGCCGGCCTGAATCTGCCCCAGCACCGAGGGAAGGTTTTCAAACATCATGTCAACTTCGCCGGCGATCAGCGCAGTCACAGCAGCGGCGGCGCCACGGTAAGGAATGTGGGTGATGAAAGTGCTGCTGCTGCTTTTGAACAATTCCGCGCTCAGGTGCAGCGAGGTGCCGTTGCCGTTGGAGGCGTAGTTCAACTTGCCCGGCTGCTGCCTGGCCCGGGCCAGCAGATCGGCCACGGAATTGATGCCGCTCTTGGGGCTGACCAGCAAGACATTGGGCACCCGACCAAGCAAACCAACAGGCGCAATCTGCTCGGGCTTGTACGGCATTACCGGGTACAGGGCCGGGCTGATGGTCAGGGGCGGCGAGGCCATCAGCAAGGTGTAGCCGTCGGCAGGCGCGCGTGCCACTTCGGCTGCGCCGAGGTTGCCACCGGCGCCCGGCTTGTTGTCAATCACCACCGCCTGACCCAGTTCCTGGGACAGCTTGGCCGAGACCAGGCGCGCCATGATGTCGATCAGGCCGCCAGGCGGAAACGGTACAACCAGCCGAATCGGTTTGGCGGGCCAGGCCTGCGCCAGCGCCGGCAGGGCCAGTCCGCTGCCAAGTACGGCAGCACCCCATAGCAGCGACCGGCGGCGGCTGACGGGCCGTTCCTCGCTATTGATCAACGCTCGATCGGACCCTGGCACTGGCGCTTGAATCGAGGAACTTTTTGCTTTTTTCATGGTTTGCGGGCCTGCCTGGCTGAGTTGAAGTGGGAAAAGGGTAAATCGGCGCGCCCCCGCAGGCAAGTCAATGACATGATTCCCCGGCACCCGCTATTTGTAAGGTGATCATACAAATATCATCAAGACAGAATCTCTGGGGTAAACCCAGGCGTGCGCTTTCGCAAAAAGCCAGACTTGGCGCATTCCGCGAGGAAGACCCTAAAACACGGGGCGTCCGGCGGAGCGCCAGTCCCAAAGCCTGTCACTGAACCAGCCAGACGACCTGCGCCGAATCGACCGGCAGATGCAGCGCGCCAACGATTCAAAGCCCTTGCATGCCACCGAGCTGCCGGGAAATGGCTTGCGCGGTTTTCTTGAGCGCCGTGCGGGCTTGCGTGACCGTCATCGCAGCGTCGCGCTGCTTGAGGTAGGGCATGTTGATGGAGGCCACCGCGCCGGGCTGGGCGCCGTCAAAGATGGGGAACGCGATGTCGGTGATTCCCAGCACGGTATCGCTGCGGGACTGCTCGTAGCCGCGGGCATGCAGATCCAGCAGGCGTTGGCGCAAGGTCTTCTCGTCGACGGCCAGACCCGGCGTGTTTTCGAGCAACTCGCGGATCAGGAATTCCTTCATCTCCGGCGGCTGAAACGCGGTGATCACGCGAGCCGAGGTCCGGTCGGTCCCAAAGGGGTAGTGGGAGCCGAGCCGCACACTGAATCCCAGCGGCTCAGGCGTCGCCACCGAAATCACCACAACCAGCCGGTGGTTGTGATGAACGCTCAGGTGAACAGACTGCCGCGTCAGTTGAGCGACCTCGTGCATGGGCAAGGTAGCAGCCCGCGTGAGATCGCGCTGCGGCAGCAGCTGTTTGCCCAGTTCAAACAGCTTGAGACTGAGCCGGTAAGAGTTGCCCTGGCGCGTGAGATACCCGCGTTTGGCCAGAACCTCCACCATGCGGTAAATCTCGCTGGAAGACCGGCC
>CAJAOB010000515.1 GCA_903941205.1 uncultured Burkholderiales bacterium
AACGATGGCTTGCGTCACGCGAGAAACCGTGGGCAACATGATCGCACGGTTGAACTTGTAGCCCTGGAACTGATAGGCCACTGGCGACAAGCTGGCCACCCCGCTGCTGAAGACATTCAGTGCGGCGCGGGCCGCTGGCGTGGCGCTGGCGTAGTTCACGCCTTTTTTGGCCAGGCCTGCGTGGGCTGGAATGTTGTCGGTCTTGCTGACGAATTCGCTGTAGTTCGCTTCCTGGGCCATGAACTCCAGGAACATGCCGACTTCTTTCGGTGACTTGCTGGTTTTCAGAGCGACCCAGGCCGCGCCACCTGGAATGCCGGTGCAAGCCGCAGGACCGCAAGGGTTGGGAATGGCGGTCCAGTCAAAGGCGTTGCCGATGTCTTTTTGCAGGCGGTTGATTTGCCAGGAGCCCGACAACACCATGGCGACACGGCCGTTTTTGAATTCACCGATCGAGTCGGCGTAAGTGGAGCCGCCCGAGCCGCCCCAGACTTCCTTGAGCATGGCGCCGTCTTTGTGCCAAGCGACAAACTTGTTGACGGTGGTCTTGTAGCCGTCGTCGAGTACCAGGTCGCCCTTGGCGTCAAAAATCTTGGCGCCGTAGCTGATGGCCGGGCCGGCAAAGCGGTGGCCGGAGCGGTCCCAGGCCAGCGCGGCCGGAGTTTGTGTGGCTTTGGCGACCTTGCGAGCCGCGTCAACCCACTCGTCCCAAGTGGCCTTGGGGCCGGGCAAGGCGACCTTGGCTTGCTCGAACAAGGTCTTGTTGACGTAAGGGCCGGTCATCGTCAGCTGCGACATGAAACCGTAAATGCCTTTGTCGGTGGCCGAGGGACGCAGCCAGGGCAGGGTGGAGCCGAAGTTGGTTTCGAAATAGGCGGCGTTTTTCAGCTGCGGGCGAATGTCGAGGTAGTACTTGGACAGACCGCCGAGGTCGGTCACGCGGGCAATGTCGGGGCCTTGTCCGGCGGCCAGTTGCACTGGCAACTGCTCGACGATGGTTTTGTAGGGCACGGTGTCAATGATGACCTTGGTGCCCGGATTGGCAGCCTCGAAACGCTTGGCGATGGCGGCGGTGACGTCGCATTCAATCCCGTCCTGATAGCACATGACACGGATGTCAGCCGCCTGCGCGGCCAGGGGCAGCGCTGCAACAGCGGAAAGTGCCGCAATTCGGCGCAGGGTGGAAAAACGTGAAACCATGGGTGCTCCTTGAGGACGGTAGTATTGAAACGCAGATTATCGTCTTTCATACAGCATTCCTACTATGGTTTTCACCAGTGAAAAGTCGTCTTGAGCCGTCATTCTCCGAGGGTCAGCCCAGCGTCAAGCTGCCTGAGTTGATGCGCATGGCCAGCGGCCAACCGGTCGCCTCGCCGGCCGATTGGCGCCTTCGCCGCCTCGAGTTGCAGCAACGGGCACTTGAACTTGTCTATGGTCCGCTGCCGCCGCCGCCTACCACCGTGCACGCAGACTTGCTGCATGAGGCGACAGTGCCAGACGGCACCGGTGTGCGTGTGCGCACTTACCGTGTGCGTGCCGACGCTGGTCATGCCTTGGTGTTGCGCGTGTTGCTGCCGCGCGGCGACGGACCGTTCCCGGTTTTACTTTATGGCGACAGCTGCTGGGCTTATGCCAGCGACGCTGTGCGCGAGCGTTTTCTGGCGGCTGGCTATGCCTGGGCTGAGTTCAACCGGGTTGAAATCATGTCCGACCCGGCGCCGGGCACAGGCTTGCCCCAATGCTGCGACGCCTTGCGCGGCTTTGCGGGCGGCGCCATAGCGGCCTGGGCCTGGGGCTTTCAGCGCGCGGTGGATGCGCTGTTGCAGTGTCCGGAACTCGACCCGCAAGGCCTGGCGGTGCTGGGCCATTCGCGCGGCGGCAAGGCCGCCTTGCTGGCAGGCGCTCTGGACGAGCGGATCGCCCTGACCAGCGCCAACAACTCCGGGGCCGGCGGTGCGGGCAGCTTTCACTGCCTTGGCGAGGGCGCTGAAACCCTGGCGGACATCGTCGACGGCTTTGGGCATTGGTTGTCGCCCGAGTTGACCCGCTTCAAGGGGCGCGAGGACGAGTTGCCCTTTGACCAGCATTTCCTGAAGGCGCTGATCGCGCCGCGCTACCTTTTGACCACCGAGTCGCTGGACGATTTATGGGCCAATCCCTCAGGAAGCTGGGCGAGCCACCAAGCGGCGCAACAGGCCTACGATTTTCTGGACGCCTCAAGCCGGATCGCGATCGCTTTCAGGCGCGGCGCGCACGCACATGCCGCCGCGGATTGGCACACCCTGCTGCTTCACATGAACGCAGCGTTCAAGGCAGAGGCCTTGCCGGTTTAGGCGCCGCCAGCCGCCTGGGGCTCTGGCTCGTCTGGGGATTGCTGAGGGTTCGGGCCAGTCACCGTGGGCAGGCGCGAGTCGATTTCAGCCCGCAGTCAAGGCTCTGCTGAATCGGCGGCTCTGCCGCAAATGCTTTGCTGCAAGACCTGCTTTGCCTTGTCGGGCAGCCAGCGACCGACGCTCGATGCTGTTTGCGTGATGTTGCGTTCTGACGCAATGGGTTGCCCGGTGCCGCGGGTGTCTGCATAAAAGTCGATGCGCCGCCAAAACAGTTCCCTGTTCAGGCAGTTGACTTCTATGCGCGCAATGACCGCCTGAAAATCTTTTTGCGTGCCGCGTTGAACTTGTTCGAAACGGATCCGGGCGAGCAGCTCGGGTCGCGCTCCGCTCAAACGCAGCGAGTCCAGATCCACCTCAATCGTGAACTTGTCTGCGCGAACGGGGTTGTACAAGTCAAACCAGGTCGCCGCCTGAACGCCAGGAAGCCATGCCAAGACCAGCCATGCAAACCCTGCTGGCGACAGGCGCATCTCCGAAGAGCTCCAAAAAAAGGGTAAACCCTGCATACAACTATTTCGTTTTTCGTATCAATTTATTTGATTTTAATTCACAAAAATTTAATAAAATAAGAAAAAACATGTTTTTCTTGTTTGTTGTGTACGGATTGGATCGGGGTGGCGGGCTGAAGTGAGACTGCGCTGACAGCCCGTTTCCGGCATGGCCTACTTCGGGCAAGCCTTGACGGCTTTACCTTGGGCTCAGGCTTGGTGCGGTGCCAAGTCATAGATTCAAGCCCTTCCACACCCATGCAAGCTGAACCTGGATTTGACCGCTCCCGCAAGGGGCGGGCGCAATGATCCGGATTGCCATCGTTGACGATCAAGCCCATGTCAGGGCTGTGCTGAGGGAGTTCTTCAGCATTCATCCTGATTTGTGTGTGGTGGGCGAGGGCAGCACCGGCCGCGATGCGCTGGCGTTGGTGAGCGGCCAGCCCGTGGATGTGCTGCTGATGGACTTGAGCATGCCCGGGCAGAACGGCATTGACGCCCTGATGCAGGTGCAGAGCGTGGCGCCAGCGGTTCGCGTGCTCATCCTCAGTGGCTACCCCGAAACGCCTTACGCGCTGCAGGTGCTGGCGCTGGGCGCTTCGGGCTTTCTTCACAAAAACTGTGAGCCCGAAGCGATCAT
>CAJAOB010000516.1 GCA_903941205.1 uncultured Burkholderiales bacterium
ATGCTCGCGAACGCGGGGATCCATCTTTTTGCCGCCGGTTCAGCACGCACAGGGGATGGATTCCTGCCCCCCGATCATGTCGAGGGCAAGCTCCGCAGGAATGACGGAACGGGCAGGGCCGGGGCTGCGACCCGTCGGTGGTCGTTTGGGCGCGACACCTGTCAGGGATAAAACAGCTGCCCGCCGTTGATGGGCAGGTCTATGCCGGTGATGTAGTTGGCGCGGTCTGAGCAAAGAAAGACAACCGGGCCTGCGACATCTTCGGGGGTGCCCAGGCGGCGGGCTGGCAGGGTTTGGAGGTCGGGTTTGGGCAGGTGGGCGTTCATGGCGGTTTCGATCACGCCGGGCGAGACGATGTTGCAGCGCACGCCGTGAGCCGCGCCGTTGCGCGCAATGTGGCGGCCAAACGAGAGCAGCGCGCCCTTGGAGGCCGAGTATTCGGACCCGGCCAGCAGGCCGCCCTGGCGCGCAGCGACAGAGGACACCAGCACGATCCGGCCATCATGGCGCGCGGCCATGGCGGGGTAACACTGCGCCACCAGGTGGCGGGCGCCGTCCAGGTTGACAGACAGCACCTGACGCCACTGCCTTATGCCGGAGTCCACGGCGCCGGCGGGCATCACCCCGGCGGCGGCCACGATGATGGAGACCGGGCCCAGCGCGGCGACGACTTCGGCGACAGCGGCGCTGACCGCTTCTTCATGGCTGATGTCGAGTTGCCAGCCACGGCAGGCAGCGCCGCGGGCCGTAGCGGCTGCGACTGTCTCGTCGGCCGCCAGAAGGTCGAACACGGCGACGCTGGCGCCGGCCTCTGCCAGCGCCAGCGCAGCGGCAGCACCAATGCCGCGCGCAGCGCCAGTGACGATGGCAACATGGCCTTGCAAAGAGGCGTTTCTGGAAACCGGTAAGGCGCTCATCCGAAAAATACCCCGCCGTTAACATGAAGCACCGCGCCGGTCACATAGCTGGCAGCCTGCGAGCACAAGAAAGCGATGGGCTCGGCCACGTCGTCGGGCTGACCCAGACGACCGACGGGGATGGCCGCAGCGTCATAAGGTAAGCCAGCGACAAAAGGCGTTTCGATGAAGCCGGGGGCGACGGCGTTGACCTTGATGCCGTCGGGGCCACCATGCAAGGCGTAATGCCGAACCAGCCCGATCAGGCCGGCCTTGGAGGCGTTGTACTCGGGCCCGAAGTGAAAACCGCCGCGGTAGGCACCCATGGAGGTAACGACCACGACACGGCCCTGCCCGCTGGCCCGCAGATGCGGCCAGGCAGCGCGCAGGGTGGCAAAGGTGCCGCTTAGGTTGGTGTTGATCACACGGTCCCAGTCGTCGTCGCTGGACAGCAGCGGACCGGAAAAGCCGATGCCGGCAGCGGCCACCAGGATGTCGAGGCGGCCGGTGGGCGCGGCCTGTGTCACTGCCCGGGCCACACTGTCACGGTCACTCAGATCGAAGCGGACTTCAGAGCCTTCACCACCGAGTTCGCGCAGTTTGCCAAGGGTGGCTGTAGCCGGCTGGATGTCGGCGCAAACCACATGCGCGCCACGCGCAGCCAGGGCCAGCGCGGTGGCTGCACCGATGCCGCTGGCGGCGCCCGTGACGAGCGCGACCTGCCCGGAGAGTTCGCTGGAAGTGGCTGTGAGTGCTGACACGCTCAGAGTGTCCTTGCACCGGCACCTGGCGTCAAGCCAGCAGCGGCCGGGTGTGCGGCCATGAAGTCGGTGAGTTGCTTGGCGAAGCGTGCGGGCTCTTGCTCGGCCACGAAATCTGTCGCGCCTTCCAGCCACACGGCCTGGGCCCGCGGCAGCAGCGCCACAGCGCGCGCATGCATGAAGGCGATACGGTCAGCGCTGCCACCGAGCAGCAGCGTCGGCAGGTCTGGCGCCACGGCAAGCCGCTCGGGCAAATCGTAACGCCAGATGGCCCGGTAAGAGCGCGCAAAGTCCGGCCCGGCAGACAAGAAATCATGCGTGAAATGGGTCGCCAGTTCGGGGTCTATCCAGGGGTATTCGCTGTGGATGCGCTTCCAGATGCCCGTCAGGTGCGCGCCGTCAGCGGCGGGCACAAACGGCGGCGCAAAACTGCGCATGCGATCCGCCCGCTCGGCATCGGTATAGACCGGCATGCCATGCAAGACCAGGCCCTGCACGCGCTGCGGCTGGGCCAGTGCGGCCTCCAGTGCCAAGACCGCGCCGGTGGCGCGCCCGAACACAAACACGCGCTGGGCCCCGAGCTCGTCTGCCACGTCCCAGACCACCTGCGCATAGTCGGCCACCGTCCAGTGCTCGGGCACGGCGCTGGAGCCGCCGTAACCGGGCGTGTCCAGCGCCAGCGGCCGGCAGTG
>CAJAOB010000517.1 GCA_903941205.1 uncultured Burkholderiales bacterium
CGTCTTTGCAGTCGACTTTGCAGGCATCTTGTTCTTTTTGACGGGAGCTTTCACTTCTTTTCTCCTCTGGGCACTGGCCTGTGGATGAACCGCGGTTTCTGCAACCGGGGCAGGGGTGATTAGACCGAATTGGGTAGCGCTTGATGCTCGGGGCTTACGGCTGAGTTCGCTACGACCCGCTGGTGCAGCTTCGAGAAGACCCGGCTTGTTGACCGCCTGGGGATTTCGATCGGCGCGCGATTCTATCGGCCGTGCAGCCGGGCCGGGCGCCAGCCAGCCAAACCGTTGGAGAAAGGAGACAAACATCAAAACCTCCAGCCTGAAAAGCGCGACGCCGACACACCCGCGCAAAGAGCCGACAGCCTAACTCAAACCAGGCATTGCTCCAGACCCTGAAGAAAAATATCTTTGGGCAAGTCGATGCCGATGAAAACCATCTTGCTGACCCGGAGCTCATCAGCCGCCCAGGCCGGGCCGAGGTCGCTGCCCATCAACTGATGCACGCCCTGAAAGATCACCTTGCGTTCGGTGCCTTCCATGTTCAGCACCCCTTTGTAGCGAAGCATGCGGGGGCCGTAGATATTGACGATCGCGCCGAGGAAGTCTTCGAGCTTGGCTGGACTGAAAACCCGGTCCGAGCGGAAGACAAAGCTTTTCACGTCATCGTCATGGTGATGATGGTGGCCGCCAGCGTGATCGTGCGCATGCGAAGGGTGGTCGCAATGCTCGCCATGCACGTGGTCATGGTCGTCGTGCGCATGCGCATCGTCCTTGAGGAAGTCCGGGTCTATGTCGAGCTTGGCGTTGAGGTTGAAGCCGCGCAGGTCAAAGACCTCGGCAATCGCCACCTCGCCGAAATGCACGGCCCGCTGGGGCGCGCGCGGGTTCATGTGCTTGAGCCGGTGCATCAGCGCCTGCACCTCGTCTTCGGCCACCAGGTCGGCCTTGCTGATGAAAATCTGGTCGGCAAAACCGACCTGGCGCCGCGCTTCCTGGCGGTCGTTGAGCTGGCTGGCAGCGTGCTTGGCGTCGACCAGCGTGAGGATCGAGTCGAGCAGGTACTGCTCGGCGATTTCCTCGTCCATGAAGAAGGTTTGCGCCACCGGGCCGGGGTCGGCCAGACCGGTGGTTTCGATCACCACGCGGTCAAAGTCGAGCAGACCCTGGCGCTTTTTGGAGGCCAGTTGCTGCAAGGTTTCGCGCAAGTCCTCGCGAATGGAGCAGCAGATGCAGCCGTTGTTCATCTGAATGATGTTCTCGTTGGTGTCGTTCACCAGAATCTCGTTGTCGATATTTTCTTCACCGAACTCGTTTTCGATCACGGCGATCTTCTGGCCATGGGCTTCGGTGAGCACGCGCTTGAGCAAGGTGGTTTTGCCGGAACCCAGAAAACCGGTCAGGATGGTCACGGGAATCAAACTCATGTTGCGCCTTAAGAGAACAAAGACAATGAAAAACAGCCCGCGAGTTTAGCGGTCGCACCCTTGCGGTGCTCAGGGCTTGCGCACCAGCACCAGTCCCTTGAGGTATTCCCCCTCGGGAAAGGTCACGGTCATCGGGTGGTCGGGCGCGCCGCCCAGGCGCTCGCTGATGAAGGCGTCCACCCCGGCGTCGGTGCCGGCCGAGGCGACGATTTTGTGGAAGAGGTCGGCGCTGATACCGCCCGAGCAGGAATACGTAAAGAGCGTCCCGCCGGGCTCAAGGATGGACAGCGCCAGCCGGTTGATGTCCTTGTAGGCGCGCGCTGCACGTTCGGCGTGCGCTACCGTGGGCGCAAACTTGGGCGGGTCCAGCACGATGGCATCAAAAGTCCGGCCTTCCCTGACATATTGCCGCAGCATGGCGTTGACGTCGGCGTCGAGCATCTCGCAACGCGCTGCATCAAAGCCGTTGAGCGCCACATTGGCCCGGGCTTTTTCCAGCGCCGGCCCGGACGAGTCAATGGACGTGACATGAGCGGCGCCCCCTGCCAGCGCTGCCACCGTGAAGCCGCCGGTGTAACAGTAACAATTGAGCACGCGCTGAAACTGCCGGCGGCGGGCATAAGCGGCGAATTTCTGTCGGCTGTCGCGCTGGTCCAGGTAAAAACCGGTCTTGTGGCCTTCGGCGATGTTCAGGCTGAGCTGCCAGTCGTGTTCGCGGATCACGATCTCGGTGCCTTCGCGGGCATCTCTGCCGTCGGCGGGCGCGCCGCTGAGCCATCCGGTGGCTTCGGGCAGGCCTTCGAGCCCGCGCACGCTGGCGTCCGAGCGCTCATACAGGCGCGTCAAGCCGGTCTGCGCCAGCAGCGCCTCGGCGATCACGCTCTTCCAGCGCTCGACGCCGCAGCTCGAGAACTGCGCCACCAGCGTGTCGGCATAGCGGTCCACCACCAGCCCGGGCAAGCCGTCGGATTCGCCGTGCACCAGCCGCATGCCGGTGCTTTGCACGTCAAACCAAGTACGCGCTTTCAGCGCGGCGGCGATGCGGGCGCTGAAAAACGCGGCATCGATGCGCTGGGATTCGTCAAAGCTCCAGACCCGCGCCCGGATTTTGGACGCCGGGCTGAAGGCCGCCCAAGCCAGAAAGCGACCTTCATGGCTTTCGACTTTCACGGTCTCGCCGGCGTCGCCGCCGCCCTTGGCAATGGCACCGTCAAAAATCCAGGGGTGGCGGCGCTGCAAGGAGCGTTCCTTGCCTTCTCGGAGTCGAATTGATTTCATGCGCCTATTGTCGGGGCAGCCCTGCGCGGCGCGACTAGCCCCGCCAGCCCCGGCGGGCGCCCTGCCCTTCGGGCCATGGTGAATCGTCAAGCCGCGGGCAAAAGGCCTGCTGCGTCAGGATTCGCCGCCTGGCTTGCGCCCGGCCGGCTCGCCGATGTCAGCTTCGGCCTTGGCAGCCAGAGTGGCGCGCGGGTGCGCTGCGTCATAAATCCGCGCCAAATGCTGGAAATCCAGCCGGGTGTAAACCTGCGTGGTGGTGATGCTGGCGTGTCCCAGCAGCTCCTGCACGGCGCGCAGGTCGCCGCTGGACTGCAGCACATGGCTGGCAAACGAATGCCGCAACATGTGCGGATGCACCGGCGTTGCCAGTCCGGCCTGCAGGCTGCGGCGCTTGAGCCGCGTCCTGATGTGCTGCGGCGTCAGGCGCGTGCCGCGCTGGCTGATGAACAAGGCTGCCGGCGCTGGTGCCGCCGTGTCGGTCACGAGCCACTGGCGGCGCACGAGCAACCAGCGCTGCAGCGCCTGCAAGGCTTTGGCCCCGACCGGCACGCTGCGTCGCTTGCCGCCCTTGCCCAGCACATGGGCTTGTGCCGACGCCAGATCAATCCAGCCACGCGCCTGGCCGCTGGCCACCGCGTCAAGCCCGATCAGCTCGCCAATGCGCAGTCCGCAGCCGTAGAGCAGCTCGGTCAGGCATTCATCGCGCGTTTGCAGGCCCGGATGACCGTCCACATCGTCGGTCTTGAAGTCGGCCAGCTGCACGGCTTCGTCCACACTCAGGGCTTTGGGCAGTGGCTTGGCGACCTTCGGCGCGCGCAGACCGAGCACCGGATTGACGCGCACCAGACCCTCGCGCCCGAGCCAGCCATAAAAACCGCGCCAGCCCGACAAAATCAGCGCAATACCGCGCCCGCTGCGGCCCGCGCCATGCATCTGCGCCACCCAGCGCCGCATATGGACCGGCGTCACGGCGGTCAGCGCCACGCCTGCCGCCTCGGCGGCCGCCTGGAGCTTTTGCAGATCCAGGGTGTAAAGCGCCTCGGTGCGCTCGGCCAGGCGCTTTTCGACCCGCACATGCGTGAGGTAGCGCAGCACCAGCGGGTCTGGCGCGAGCTTGTCAGCTGGCGCCGCACCGGGATTACCGCAGGCTGCGTTGGCGGGCGGCAGATCTTGCAGGTGTTTTCCCGAGTCTTGGCGTGTCCCCAGGTCTGGCCGCGCCGGACTGACGCCATCGCCAGGCTTGGGTTTTGCCGTGAATTGCATGGTCCGGGCTCCTCTTTGAAACCGGGACGCCCACTTCAGGGGATCGGCGCCGGGGCGGGCTGGCGCAAGCGCGACAAGGCAGCGCTGGCGAGTTCGCCGATGCGCTGCAAGAAGTCCGTGCCCATGCCACTGTGGAAGCGCTCGGCGTCATCCGATGCCAGCACCAGCAAGCCAAAAGCCTGCAGTGAATCCGGCTCGCGCAGAGGGATCAGGGCGACGGACCTGGCCGCAGCGGGCTCGGGCAGCCAGGTCAAGGCTGGCTGCGCGGCATTGACGCCGCAGTAGGGCAGCGCCAGGCCAGAGGCAAAACTGCGCGCGTCCTCGTTGGCGCCCAGGACGAACTCACAAGCATCAAAAGGCGCGGCCACATCCCAGACCTTGATGGCCGCCTGCGGCACAGAAAACTGCCGCTGCAACACATCCAGCATCACCTCGGGTAAATCCTGGGGCGCAGCCGTCAGCAGGATCTGGCGCGTCCAGGCCTGCAGCTTGTCGGCGATGGCGACGTTGTCCTGACCATGGCGAATCATCTCAACCAGGCGCGATTCGAGGCCGCGAATCTTGTCACGCAACATGCCGGCTTGGCGCTCCTGCAGGCTGACGGCGCGGCTGCCATGGCCACTTGAAAGCTGCACTGTGGCCAGCAATTGCGCGTGACGCTCGAAAAAATCCGGCGTGTTGGCCAGGAAATTGGCGATGTCGTCTTCTGTGATCGGGTTCTGACTGGAGTTGGAAATCGGGTTCATGCCGGCATTGTCCTCAAGTTGGGGCTCTGACTAAGCGAGCGAGCGTTTCCTTGTCTGAAAAACCGCCTTCATCAATCGGGCAGCTCGATCTCGCCTTCAAACACCCGGGTCGCCGGGCCGCTGAGCATGACCGGGGCGTCAAGCCGACCGGCCAGGCCCTGCCATTGAATGGTCAGCCGACCGCCCCGCGTGTGAACCTCCACCCGCTCGTCAAGCAGGCCCAGGCGGATCCCGGCAACCACGGCCGCGCAGGCACCGGTGCCGCAGGCCAGGGTCTCGCCGACGCCACGCTCGTAAACGCGCAGCCGCACTTCCTTGCGCGAAACCAGTTGCATGAAGCCGGCGTTGACGCGGCGTGCAAAGCGCGGGTGGCTCTCGATCTGCCGGCCCCACTCGAGCACTGGCGCGAGGTCCACATCGTCGACCAGCAGCACGGCGTGCGGGTTGCCCATGGACAAGACCGCGGCGAACAAGGTCGTCTCGCAACCATCGGCCTTCACGGTCAGCGGCCAGGTGTCCCAGCCCTGCACCCGCCGGGCTTCGAGTCCGGCCGCATCAAACGGCAACGCGGCCAGGTCAAAGGCTGGCGCACCCATGTCGACGCTGACCCGTCCGTCGGACTGCAAGCTGAGTTCGAGCACGCGGTTCAGGGTTTGCACGCGCACCGTGTCGCGGTCAGTCAGGTGCTGGTCGCGCACAAAGCGCACAAAGCAGCGCGCGCCGTTGCCGCAGTGCTCGACTTCCTCGCCATCGGCGTTGTGAATCGCATAGGCGAAGTCAATGCCGCTGGTGCCCGGCGGCGCCGGTCGCACGCTCAGAATCTGGTCAGCGCCGACGCCAAAGTGCCGGTCGGCCAAAAAACGGTATTGCGCGCTTGACAGGTTCAAGCGCGCACGGGTTTCGTCAAGGACCACGAAATCGTTACCGGCGCCCTGCATCTTGGTGAATCGGATTCGCATCCGGCCATTATCTGCCGGCCCGGCGGACCTTGCGGTCCAGGCTTTACGATGCACGCCTTGGCTATTTCATTGAAGAAAGAGATTTCATGCTGCGCATTCCCGAATGGACCCCGGCCCTCAAACCGCAACCCCAGGAGCTTGTCGATGCCATCCTCAAGCGCCGGGGCGGCACCATGATCAACCTGGACAAAGCTCTGCTCTGGAGCGAACCGCTGGCGCGTGCCTGGAACATTTACCTGGGCGCCGTCCGATCGGGCTTGCCAACAAGCTGGAAATTGCGCGAACTCGGCATCTGCACCGTGGCCCTGCTGACCGGCGCCGTCTATGAATACAAGCACCATGCACCCGACTTCCTGAAAGCCGGCGGCGTGCAAGCCGAACTTGACGCGCTCAACGCCGTCGTGAGCCACGCCCGCACGTCAGCCGCCCATCCGGCACTCGGAGACATTGAAGCGCTGGTGATCCAGTACGCAGCGCAGATGACACTGGACGTGAAAGTCAGCGACGAGGTCTTTGAAGGGCTGCGCAAGCACTTCGACAACACGGAGATTGTGGAGCTGACCAGCGCCATCGCGACCTACAACATGGTGGCCCGGTTTCTGGTGGCGCTCGGGGTCACGCCGGAGGCCTGAGCGTTCAAAGCCGGTTCAAGGCAGGGACACAGCCCTCGCCTGCTCAGGTTGGCGAGGCGAGGACATAAAAAAAGCGCGGACCTGTCCGCACTTTTTTCCTGAACCCAGGAAAGAGAAAAATGAATCAGTCCGCCTTGATCCCGTTGTCCTTGACAACCTTGGCCCAGATATCGATCTGCTTGTCAATGAAAACACGCGCCGCTTCGGGCGTTCCGCCCATGATGTCAATGCCTTGCGCATCAAGCTTCTTGGCGATGTCAGCGTTTTTAAGCGCCTTGTTGACTTCCTCGTTCATGCGCTTGAGCACTTCGGGCGGCGTCTTGGCGGGCGCCAGGATGGCCCACCAGGCGGGGGCGTCAAACCCGGCAAAGCCGCTCTCGGCCACGGTCGGCACGTTAGGCAGATCGGGCGCGCGTTTGCTGGTGGTGACCGCCAGCGGACGCAGGCGGCCGCTGTCAATGTGCGGCTTGGTCACGAAAACGGACCCGATCGACAGCGGTACATGGCCGGCCACTGCGTCTGTCATAAGCGGGCCACCGCCTTTGTAAGGCACATGCTGCCAGTCGATGTTGCCGCTTTTGCCAAGCAAGGCCATGGCCAGATGGCCCAGGCTGCCCGAGCCGATGCTGCCGTAACTGACGTTTTTCTTGGCCTTGGCAGCCGCCACGACGTCCCCAAAGGTCTTGTACTCGGAGCCCGAAAAGGTCGCCAGCACCATGGCCGAAGTGCCAATGAGCGAGACCGGGGCGAGGTCCTTGCGGGTGTCGAAAGGCAGTCCTGGAATCAGGCTGGGGTTGACGCCATGCGTGTCGAAGACCACGGCAAAGGTGTAGCCGTCAGCGGGGGCTGCGGCCACAGCGGCCGTGCCGATGGAGCCGGACGCGCCACCCTTGTTTTCGACGATGATGCTTTGGCCGAGCTGCTGCGACAGCGGCACCGCCAAAATACGTGCCACCTGGTCGACCGAGCCGCCGGGCGGAAAGACGGCGACAAACTTGATCGGCTTGTTGGGCCAAGCCCCTTGGGCCGAGGCCGAGGGCGCAAATGCGCTGACGCCCGCGATGCAGAGCACTGCGGCCAGCGCCTGAATGGACTTTGAAGGCCAGATCTTGATCATTTTCCCCATCTCCTAAAACTAAAATAGTAGATTGTCCGCCTGTGGCCCGGCGAAGCTAGTCTGGAAAATACTTAGCCTGGCGGGCGCCTCGCCTGCCCCGAAACCAGCCGCGGAGGCGCCGGGGCGGGGCAGGTCGATGCGGATTTTCAAGGGCAAAATGACCCGCATGGTCAGAGCCTCCCAACTCCTTTATCCCCAACGCGAACCTGCGGCCCTGCGCGCAGCCGCCACGGTGCTGCTGCTGCGTGACACGCCCGATGGCGTGGAAGTGCTGATGACGCGCCGCTCGGCGAGCGCGAGTTTTGCGCCGGGCGCTTATGTGTTTCCCGGAGGCGGCATCGACCCCGCCGATGCGCTGGCGCACCCCTTGTCGACAAGGCGAGCCACACAAAGCGAGCTGCATTTGACGCAAGCCATTGCCGCGATCCGGGAGAGCTTTGAAGAACTCGGCGTGTTGCTGGCAAGAAAGGCCAACGGTCAGCATGCCAGCGCCGACGACATTGCGAGCCTGGACCGCCAACAAGCTTTTGCCGAGCAATGCCGGACCCGAGGCCTGCGCCTGGCTGGCGAGGAAGTCTTTGTGCTGGCCCACTGGGTCACCGACCGCGACCTGCCCAGGCGCTTCGACGTGCCGTTTCTGGTCGCCCGCATGCCCGAAGGGCAGGTGCCGGTGGCCGACGAATCCGAACAGTTCGAGCCGGTCTGGCTGCGCCCGGCCGATGCACTGGTGCGGCACGCCGCCGACGCGCTGTTCATGCTGTTCCCGACCGTTCGCACCCTTGAACGCCTGCAACACTATGCGAGCGTCCAGGCGGTGCTTGACGCCTGCGCCGAAACCGAGGAGCCGCTCTGGACCTCCTGCCCGCGGGCCGGCTTGCTCAAAGGCGCGCAGGCCCGCTTCATGGAGCATGAAGCACCCTTTGGCGAACTCCGCCTGACCTCCCCCGACGGCCAGATCATCCACCCGCTGGACTGGCAGACCGCGCAGCCGGTACCGCTGCTGAAAAACCTGCTGCGCCTGACCGCCCCCAACCCGGGCGTGATGACCGGCCCGGGCACCAACAGCTACCTGGTGGGCGACCGGCACAGCGGCTACATCGCCGTTGATCCAGGACCGGCCGACGCTGATCATCTGCAACGCCTCTGGCGCGCTGCCGACGGCGACATCCGCATGATCGTCTGCACCCATTCACACCCGGACCACTCGCCGGGCGCAGGGCCGCTGCAAGCGATGTGCCGCACGCCGCCGCCCATCCTGGGTCTGCCTTCGGCCGTGACCGCACGCGCGGCCAGCGAGTTCAGCCCGGACCGGACGCTGGCACACGGCGAGCAACTGAGAGTGATCGGGCCTGACGCCAACAGCACGCACACGCTGAAAGTCCTGCACACCCCCGGCCACGCCGCCAACCACCTGTGCCTGGTGCTGCTCGAAGACGGCCTGCTGTTCAGCGGCGATCACATCCTCAATGGCAGCACCACCGTGGTCGACCCGCCAGACGGCAACATGAACGATTACCTGAACTCACTGGACCTGCTGAGCGCGGCATGCGACGAGCACCAGATCGAGTTCATCCTGCCCGCCCACGGCTACGTGCTGGACCAGGCGAAGGCAGCGATTGCGCAGCTCAAGGCACACCGCTTGCGGCGCGAAGCCAAGATCCTGAAGGTCATGCAAGCCCATCCGCAAGGCTCTATGGACGACTGGGTCGCACTGGCCTACGACGACGTCGACGCCCGCATCTGGCCGGTCGCCAAACGCTCCTTGCTGGCCCATGTGCAGCGCCTGGAGTCGATGCCGCCCTGATGCGGCAGGCAGCCGCCACGCGAGGGCGCAAAACCCCGTGTGGGCGGCTCGGTTGCGCGGGGGAATCGGGGATGGATTCCTGCCTGCGCAGGAATGACGGGGAAGGCGCAGAGATTCTTCTTGCGGCGGGCACAATTGCAGGATGAACCGCGACGCCAGTCCCCCAATTTTTTCTGTCCGCTCCCTCAGCAAGCGCTATGGCAGCACCACGGTCGTCAAGGACCTGTCTTTTTCCATCGCGCCCGGCGAATGCCTGGGCGTGATCGGCCCCAACGGCGCCGGCAAGACCACCACCATCCGCATGTGCCTGGGCCTGGCCACGCCGGACGCCGGCGAAGTGTCTTTCTTTCCCGGCGGCGGCGCGCCCGCGCTGCAGATGCCGGCCGACGCCCTGGCCATCAAGGCGCGGCTGGGCATCGTCAGCCAGTTCGACAGCCTGGACCCGGACTTTTCCTGCGCCGAAAACCTGCTGGTCTTTGGCCGCTACTTCGGCATGCCCGACGCGCTCATCAAGGCGCGCATTCCACAGCTGCTCGAATTTGCCTCGCTCGCCAACAAGGCTGACGCCAAGCTGAGCGAACTCTCGGGCGGCATGAAGCGGCGGCTCTCGCTGGCGCGCGCGCTGGTCAATGACCCGCAACTGCTGCTGCTCGACGAGCCCACCACCGGCCTGGACCCGCAAGCTCGCCACCTGATGTGGGAGCGCTTGCAGCGGCTGGTGCAGCAAGGCAAGTCGATCTTGCTGACCACGCACTTCATGGACGAGGCCGAGCGCCTGTGCAACCGCTTATTGGTTTTGGACCATGGCCAAAAAATGACCGAAGGCACACCGCGCGATCTCATCGCCAACAACTTGGAGCCCGACGTGGTCGAGGTCTACGGTAAGGGCGCGCTGGCGCTGGCCGAGTCACCGCTCAAAGCGCTGGCCGCGCGCACCGAAGTCAGCGGCGAGACGGTGTTTTTCTACACGCAAGACGCCAAGGCCCTGCTGGCGGCGCTCACTGATTACCCGCAACTGCGCACGCTGCACCGCCCGGCCAACCTCGAAGACCTGTTCCTCAAACTCACCGGCCGCCAGATTCGCGAGGACGCATGATGAGCAACACACCTTCCCTGTGGCGCGCACCGCAACTGAGCCTGCGCTGGCTGCCCGTGTTCCGCCGCAACCTGCTGGTTTGGCGCAAACTCTTTGTGCCCAGCCTGGTCGGCAACATCGCCGAGCCGCTGATCACACTGGTCGCCTTTGGTTACGGCCTGGGCGCGCTGGTGGGCCAGGTGCAACTGGGCGGCGTGGCCGTGCCCTACATTCTGTTTTTAGCCAGCGGCTCGATCTGCATGAGCGCCATGAACGCCGCGTCATTTGAGGCGCTGTATTCGGCCTTTTCGCGCATGCACGTTCAGCGCACCTGGGACGGCATCATGAACGCGCCGGTGCAGCTCGACGACGTGGTGCTGGCCGAAATGCTCTGGGCCGCCTTCAAGTCGCTGTTCACCATCAGCGTGATCTTGCTGGTGATGCTGGCGCTGGGCATCAGCCGCAGCCCGATGTTGCTGCTGGCCTGGCCGCTGCTGGGCCTGGTCGGCATCGTGTTCTCCAGCGTCGCGCTGATCTTCAACGCGCTGGCCAAGGGCTACGACTTTTTCACCTACTACTTCACGCTGTTTCTCACACCGACCATGTTCTTGAGCGGTGTGTTTTTCCCGCGCGATCAGCTGCCTGGCTTCATGCGCGTGATCTCGGAGGTTTTGCCGCTGACAGCGGCGGTCGAGCTGATCCGCCCGCTCTTCATGGACCAGTGGCCCGAGCACAGCCTGCGGCACCTGGCGGTGCTGCTGGTGTACGCGGTGGGCGGCTTCTGGGTGGCGCTGGCGCTGACAAGAAAGCGCTTCAAAGGCTAGCCCCTCTTCCCGTTTGCCTCTTTCTCCTTCCCCCTCTGGGGGAAGGCAGGGATGGGGGCAGCCTAAGGTGTGGCGGCCAACTTCGCAGAGACCAATCGGTTGATGCTGACGCCCTGCTCAGCCGCCTCGGTGGCCAAGCTGCGGTGTACCAATGGCGGAATACGGACCACAAAGCGCCCGCTGTAAGTTTTTTCAGCCAGGGCATCCGGCACCGGTTCACCCGAAGCCTTCATGTCATCGACCACTTCCGCCACCACACGACGGATGCCGGCAAGAGCCTTTTCAGGGTTGGGGGCGAGCCAGGACAAGGATGGAAATTCAGCACACAAGCCAATGTGTTCGTCGTCTTCCGCTGACCAAGTGACCCGGTAGGTGTAGTGATTGATATTCATGCGTTAGCTCCTAGGCGTTCGATGGCGAGCAGGACTTGTCTGACCTGGTAGGGCTTGGCTTGACCCTTGTCGTTTTGAATGTTCACCCTTGGATTTCCTGGCCACGGCGTCTTGTAGACGGCGTGGCTGCTGCCACTTTGCCTGGGTTTGCCAAAAAACGACTCGCACACACGTTGCAAGTCGGCAAAGCGAACGTTAGCGGGTTCGGAACGCATCTGCTCAAGGATTTTTTCAATGGCACCCATTACAAAATGGTATCAATAGTGATACCTTCCGTCAACTATCTCATGAATGGCAATCGCATGTTCAGCCAGAGAGCCGGACCTGACTCAAGGCTTGGCGTTCTTTTCAATGAACGCCATCATGGCCGCCATAAAAGCCTCAAGCGCCTTGGTCGCAGCCCCAAGGGTGGCGTTCAGCGTCTGCCCGTTGCCCCAGGTGTTTTTGCGGATCCTCAAGGGCTCGTAATACGCGTTGTGCGCCATGTCTTCAAAGTAGGCCACCTCGATGGGTGCGCTGACGGCCTTGACCTTGTCCACCCACTCCAACGGCGTTGGAATCAAGGCCTGCGGCTGGCTCTGGTTGCTGCAGCGCTGGCTGGTGCCGGGCGGGCTCAAATCAAAGGTGATGTTCAGGCGGCACTGCGCTGTCAGCCGCCAGCGCCACATGTCGTCTTGCACCGCGCCAAAATTGTCAAGCCGGCCAAAGGCCAGCATCAGCGGCACGCGCGTCTTGTCAGGCAGGCCCAGACCAATCGGCGTGATGCCCTCGGCAATGAGGCCGCGCACATGCACCGGGTCCACCATCGCGGCCAGGTTGGCCACCACAGCGGCGCCATTGGAAACGCCAAAGAAATAAATACGCCGCGTGTCAATGTCGGCGCGGGTGATGGCCCATTGGTAAGCAGCCCAGGCCGTGGTCAACAGCATGCGCTGACGCGCCTCGTTGCTGGCCTGCAGCGCCCAGAAGCCTGAAGTGCGACCGGTAAAACCCTGCATCTCATACGCGTCAAAGACAAGCGTCGCCATACCCTTGTCATGAAAGGCTTGGTCAGACGCCAGCACATCCTTGATGCCGCCACCTCGTGCAGGCTGATGGCGATGGATATGAGACGGCTTGATAAAGGTGTCATGGCGACTTGGGTAAGGCGTCAAAAATTCAAAGATCGAAAAACACCGTCTCCTTGCCCGCTGCGCTGTCCTGCATATAAATGTCAAAACGGTAGACCGGCCCGGCATTCGTGGTTTCACGCACCGCCACCAGCGTGGCGCGGCGCTCGGCCGGCACGCTGACGAGCACTTCGTCCTGGGCGTTGGCTGCCGCTTCGTCTGAAAAGTAAATGCGCGAGAAGGTGTGCAGCAGGAGGCCGCGCATGGTCACGCAGATGTCGATGAAGGGCGCCTGGCCCTCGCCGCGGGCGCCGGGCTTGACGGTGTCGAAACTGAAGTAATTGCCAGCCAGGGTACCGGTGCCGCAACGGCCAAAGCCGGCGAAGCCTTTGCGCTCGGACTCTTCGACGCTGGTGATGATCTGTCCGCTGGCGTCGGGCTGGCTGAGCTCGATCAGGGCGTCGCTCACCGGGTTGCCGGCGCCGTCAAAGACGCGGCCGGTGATGCGGATGTGCTCGCCTTCGGCATGCGGCTGGGCCAGCACGGGGGTGAACAGGCTCTTGAAGTCGTAGCCGTATTGCGTGGGCGCCAGGCCGTAGGCGAAGTAAGGGCCGACGGTTTGCGAGGGGGTTTGCTTGCGTTGTGTCATGGCCTGGGCTTCACTCAAAACGCGTGGCTTTGGCGCCGCGCAGCACGATGTCAAACACGTAGCCAAGCGCGTAGTCGGGCTGGGTCACGTCAAGGCTGAATTTGGAGACCATGGTGTCACGCAGGTGCTCGGGCGCGCCCATGTACATGGGGTCGAATTGCAGCAGCGGGTCACCGGGGAAGTACATCTGCGTGATCAGCCGGCTGGCAAAGTAATCGCCAAACAGCGAGAAGTGAATGTGGTTGGGCCGCCAGGCGTTGTGATGGTTGCCCCAGGGGTAGGCGCCGGGCTTGATGGACTTGAAGGTGTAGCGGCCTTCGTTGTCAGTCAGGCAGCGGCCGGCACCCAGAAAGTTCGGGTCCAGTGGCGCGTCGTGCTGGTCCACCTTGTGCACGTAGCGGCCGGCGGCGTTGGCTTGCCAGACTTCGACCAGGGTGTTGCGAACGGGGCGGCCGTCTTCGTCCATGACGCGGCCGGTGACGATGATGCGCTCGCCCAAGGGCTCGCCGTTCATCACGGCGTTTTTCGTCATGTCGTTGTCGAACTCGCCCAACTGCACGGCGCTGTAAACCGGCGCGTCACGCCGGGCCAGCGCCTGCTTCAGGGGCACCAGCGCGTGCTTGGGGCCGCGCAGCACGGTGGACTTGTAACGCGGGTCAATGTGGGCGGGGTGGCAGGCCCAGTCGCGCGGGGAAATGGCGGCTTGGTCGGTGTCGGCTTTCATCGGTGTCTCCAGAAAGGATTCCATATTTGGCGGTCACTTTAATGGCTGCATCAGGTTATGTATAGTGACATTTTTTGATTTATCCATAACCAAAAAGACATGTCCAGCCTGATCGACGAGCGCATCAAGTTCCGCCATTTGCAGTGCTTTTTGGCCGTGGCGCAGCAAGGCAGCCTGCAAAAGGCGGCCGATGTGCTGTCGGTGACGCAGCCGGCGGTCTCCAAAACCCTCAAGGAGCTTGAAGACTTGCTGGGCGTGCGCCTGTTTGAGCGGGGCCGCAAGGGCGCACTGCTCACGCGCAGCGGCGAGGCCTTTGCGCGCCATGCCGGTGCCAGCGTGAGCGCGCTGCGCGAGGCCGTCGCCAGCGTGGCGCCCACACGCGGCACGGGCAGCGCGGTGGTGTCGCTGGGCGTGCTGCCCACGGTGGCGCCTTGGCTTGTGCCGCAACTGTTGCTGCAATTGGACGCACGGGCCGCCAGCCAGAACGAGCAAGGCTTTAACCTGCGCATCGAAACCGGCGCCAACCCCGAGCTGCTGACGCGGCTGCGCCAACGCGAACTCGACCTGGTGATCGGCCGCTTTGCCGAGCCTTCGCACATGCTGGGCCTGAGCTTCGAACACCTGTACGCCGACCCGCTGCTGCTGGTGCTGCGGCCCGGCCATCCGCTGCTGACCGAGCCGGCGCTGCGGGCCGACCCGCTGGCGGCGCTGCAAGATTTCACGGTGATTTTGCCGACGGCAGGCACTGCGATCCGGCAGACGGCAGACAGCTTTTTTTTGACGCGCGGATTGGGCGCGCCGGCACGCACGATAGAAACCCTGTCGGTGCCGGTGGCCCGCGCTTACTGCGCCGCCAGCAACGCCATCTGGTGTTCACCGGCGGGTGCCGCGCAACCCGACTTGCAGGCTGGCACGCTGGCAGCACTGCCGGTGGCCATGAACGGCACCGAAGAAATGGTCGGCCTGAACCTGCGCGCAGAAATGACGCCGAGCGCGGCGCAAGCCGAGGTGATGGCGGTGATTCATGCGCTGGCCGGGGAAAGGCGGGGAAAAGGCGGGACGGGGGATGGATCCCCGCCTGCGCGAGGATGACGCGGGGGATGGTTTACTGCGTTAGCGACGGGGTAGACGCGGGGGCATGGATCCCCGCCTGCGCGAGGATGACGGGCTAGCTGCAGTCACACCGGCCCTCTTCCGTCACACCTGCACTCTTCCGTAATTCCTGCACTCTTCCGTCACACCTGCACTCTCTCGTCATTCCTGCGGAGGCAGGAATCCATCCCCCTCAGGCTACGGCAAAGCGCGCCGTCAACTCACCCAGCCCCAACTCGCTGAGCACCCGCGTCAGGCGCCCACGCGCCGCAGCGATGGCGGCTGGGCGCTGCTGGGCGGGCCGGCTGGCGATGATCAGTTCGTTTTTCATCGAGTGTTCCCAGCCCACCAGTTCAGTCACGGTCACTTCATAGCCGTTCGCTTCGAGTTGCAGGCAGCGCAGCACGTTGGTGATCTGGCTGCCGAACTCGCGGGTGTGCAGCGGGTGGCGCCACAGCTCGGCCAGTGGCGTGCGGGCCAGTGACAGCGCTTTGCTTTTCTTGAGCACGCTCGCGACTTCGGCCTGACAGCAGGGCACCAGCACCATGTGCCGCGCCTGGCGCGCCAGTCCGAAAGCGATCGCGTCGTCGGTGGCGGTGTCGCAGGCGTGCAGCGCGGTGATGATGTCCACCACCGCTGGCAACTGGTCAGAGGCAGTGGCCTCTTGCACCGACAGGTTTAAAAAAGACATGCGCTCAAAACCCAGCCGGGCCGCGAGCTCGCGCGATCTGGCCACCAGCTCGGGGCGGTTTTCGATGCCGTAAATATGGCCGGTGGTTTTTTCGCCGCGGTGGGCGACGTTGAAAAACAGGTCGTAAAGAATGAAACCCAAATACGACTTGCCCGCGCCATGGTCGGCCAGGCTGGGCGCCGGCTTGCGGGCAAAGGCCTCATTGAGCAGCGGCTCGATGAACTGGTACAGGTGGTAGACCTGCTTGAGCTTGCGCCGCGTGTCCTGATTGAGCTTGCCCTCGCGCGTGAGGATGTGCAGTTCCTTGAGCAGCTCGATCGACTGGCCGGGGCGCAGCTCTTCAATGATCTGGGGCGTCGGCGCGGGTTTGGACTTCAGGGCTTTGGGCATGGGGTGCTGAGTCTAACGCCGGGTTTTTGCAAGGAGCCCCACAATCAGAGCCATGAATGAACGTTTTGATGACCCGGCCGATGAAGATGACGACGCGCAGCCCGACATGCACAACCGGGACCTGGGCAACAAAACGGCTGACACGAACGCGCACCCCTATGAGCTGCTCACGCCCGACGTGGTGCTGGACGCGTTGGCCAGCATCGGCTTGTGGGGCGACGGCCGGCTGACGGCGCTGTCGAGCTACGAAAATCGCGTCTACCAGATCTCGCTCGAAAGCCCCGCGGCCGAGGGCAGCGCTGGCGAGGCGGTCGGCGATACCGTGGTGGCCAAGTTTTACCGCCCCGGTCGCTGGAGCGAAGTGCAGATTCTGGAAGAGCATGCCTTTGCAGCCGAGCTGATGGCGGCCGAGATTCCGATGGTCGGTCCGCTCGTGCTTCAGGGCCGGACGCTGCACCAGTTCAACGGCTTTTCCTTTAGCGTCTCGCCGCGCCGCGGGGGCCGCCGGCCGGAGCTCGAAGACAACGCGGTGCTCGAATGGATAGGCCGCTTTCTGGCGCGCATTCACAGCGTGGGTGCAGCCGCGCCCTTTGCATGCAGGCCTGCGCTCGACCTCCAGAGCTTTGGCTACGCCAGCCGCGATCTGCTGCTGGCCGGCGACTACCTGCCGCTGGACATGGCTTCGCGCTGGCGCGCCGCGTTTGAAGAAGCCATGCAAGTCACTGAAGGCGTGATCAAGGCGGCCGGCCCGGTGGCCACGCTGCGTTTGCACGGCGACTGCCACCCCGGCAACATCTTGTGGACACCCGAAGGCGCGCCCGGCGCCGGGCCGCATTTTGTCGACCTCGATGACGCGCGCACCGGCCCCGCGGTGCAGGACTTGTGGATGCTGTTGTCAGGCGACCGACCGCAATGCACGCGCCAATTGGGCGCGCTGGTCGATGGCTACGAGGAGTTCCGCGACTTCGACCGCCGCGAGCTCGCGCTGATCGAGCCACTGCGCACCTTGCGCCTGGTGCACTACAGCGCCTGGCTGGCGCAGCGCTGGAGCGACCCAATCTTTCCCATCAACTTTCCGTGGTTCGGCACCAGCGACTACTGGAAAGGTCAGGTTGACATGCTCGTCGAGCAGACCGAAGCCATGCAGCAAGCGCCCTTGGTGGCTTGAGCGCAAGCGTCGCTGAAGCGGCACGATGTCCTGGCTGTCATCCTCGCGGAGGCGGCATAAAGTCTTGGCTGTCATCCTCGCGAAGGCGGGGATCCATGGGTTCGGGGATGTTATTCGTGGTTTCGCAGGAACGACGCGTAGAAGATGGCTCACTGCCCCCCGATCAGGTTGAGCGAAGGCTTCACAGAAATGACGCCTTATCTTGAGTCGGCTCCGCAAGAACCGCGTTCAGCGCACCGGGTTGCTCAGTGCGCCTATGCCGTCAATCTCGACCCGCAACAGGTCACCGGCCTGGAGGTATTTAGGCGGCTTGAAGCCGATGCCCACGCCCACGGGCGTGCCGGTGGCGATCACGTCGCCGGGGTAGAGCGTGATGCCGGCAGACAAGGTTTCGATCAGGGTCGGAATGTCGAAGATCAGGTCGGTGGTCGAGGCGTCCTGGCGCAGCTCGCCGTTGACATAGCCGCGCACGCGGGTGCGGGTGCCGTCCATTTCGTCGGCGCTGACCAGCCAGGGGCCCATCGGGCAGAAGGTGTCGAAGGACTTTCCCATGTGCCACTGCTGGTGGCGGCTTTGCCAGTCGCGTGCGGTGATGTCGTTGACGATGGTGTAGCCCCAGACGTGCTGCAGTGCGTCTTTGGCAGAAATGCCCTTGCCGCCCACGCCGATGATCACGGCGAGTTCGGCTTCATAGTCAATCGCTTGCGAGGCGGCCGGCATTTCCACCGCAGCGTCAGGCCCGACCACGCACTCGGGCACTTTGGTGAAGATGATCGGATGCGCCGGAATGTCGCCGCCTGATTTGGCGCTGCTGTCAAAGCCGCTGCCGGCGAACTCGCGGGCGTGCTCGTAGTAGTTTTTCCCGACGCAAAAAATGTTGCGGCGCGGCCGGGGCAGCGGCGCAGTCAGCTTGACATCGGCCAGCGCGACAGCGGGCAGCAGCGCGGGCAGGCTCTGACCGGCGGCCAGACGCTCGACGATGGTCAGCGCGCCCAGGGCGTTTTCAGCGGCGCTCAGTTCAAAGGGCGTAACGGATGCCAGGTCGGCACTCACGAGGCCGACGGCGGGCTGGCCCTGGTGATGAAAGGCTGCAATTTTCATACGGTGTGTTTCCGGGGGAGGTGCCGCGGTGACCGGCAAGGCTGGCGTGGGCGACTAAGGGATTGCGCTGAGGGCTCGAAATCGCCCGGATGTTAGCATGCAAAGTTGCCCGATTTTGCTGTGGGAAAGACCCCTGAAAGAGCCTTTTCCCCTGTAAAAGGCTGTCCGATTGCATGAGGAAAAACCGATGAAACGACGTTCTGCATGGCTTGCCGCCTGCCTGCTTTTTGGCGCCAGCTGGGCCTGCGCCCAGGGCGCCTGGCCGACCCGCTCCATCACCATGATCGTGCCCTTTCCGCCCGGCGGCCTGGCCGATCTGGTGGCGCGGCCGGTGGCCGAAGCCATGTCGCGCGAGCTTGGTCAGCCAGTGGTGATTGAAAACAAGGGCGGCGCGGGCGGCGGCATTGGCATGGGCCTGGCCGCCAGAGCCAAGCCGGACGGCTACACGGTGCTGATGGCGCTGTCATCGCTGACGGTGATTCCCGAGGCCGACGTGCTGCTGGGCCGCCCCGCCATGTACGCGCTGCAAGACCTGCGGCCGGTGGCGCGCTACACCGCCGACCCGACCGTGCTGGCGGTGCGCGCCGACGCGCCCTGGAAAACCGTGCAGGACTTCGTGACCGATGCCAAGAAGCGCTCTGGCGCGATCAACTACGGATCTTCGGGCAATTACGGCACCATGCATGTGCCGATGGAAATCCTGGCGCAGGCCACGGGCAGCAAGCTGACCCATGTGCCCTTCACCGGCGCCGGCCCGGCCGTGGTGGCCTTGCTGGGCGGGCAGATTGACGCGGTTTCCTCCGGCCCGGCGACGGTGCTGCAACACGTCAAGGCGGGCAAGCTGCGCGTGCTGGCTCACTGGGGCAACGGCAAGCTCGCCGCCATGCCCGACGTACCCAGCCTGAAAGAAGCCGGTTTTGAGGCCGAGTACGCGCAGTGGTCTGGCCTGTTCATTCCGGCCGCCACGCCCGAGCCTGTGGCCCAGCGCCTGCGCGCCGCGGCGCGCGCCGCTGGCCAGGACGCCAAGGTCAGGGAGATCATCCTGAATGCGGGCAGCCCGGTGCAGTTTCAGGACAGCGCCGACTTTGAAAAATATGTTCAGGCCGACGCCAGACGCATGGTCGACGTGGTCAAAAAAATCGGCAAGGTCGAATAAGCCCCGCCACCTCCTCACCAACACCCCAACAAGGACGCAATCATGCATCGTCAAAAATTTATCCGCACCGCCCTCACCGCCATCGGCCTCCTTAGCGTGCTGGCCCAGGCCCCCGCCTCGGCCCAGGCTTACCCTAGCCGCGCCGTCAAGATCGTCGTGCCCTTTGCCGTCGGCGGCCCGGCCGATGTCTACGCGCGCTTCATCGCACAGCGTCTGTCCGACAGCATGGGCCAGTCGTTTGTGGTGGACAACAAACCGGGCGCAGGCTCGGTGATTGGCACCGACTTGGCAGCCAAATCCCCGGCCGACGGCTACACGCTGCTGCTGATGTCGAACACCCACACCGTCAACGAGACGCTTATACCGACCAAGCCCTTTGTGCTGATGCGCGACTTCGTGGCCGTGGCGCCCATCAACTACTCGGACCTGGTGCTGGTCGCCAATCCGAAAGTGACCGCCAACAACCTCAAGGACCTGATCGCTTACGCCAAGGCCAACCCGGGCAAGCTGAACTACGCGTCGTCCGGCCCCGGCACGCCCTACCACATGGCCGGCGAATTGTTCAAAAGCATGGCCGACATCAACGCCGTTCACGTGCCCTACAAAGGCAGCTCGGGCGCGCGCACCGACGTCATTGGCGGCCAGGTTGATCTGATGTTTGACGCCGTCACCACCATGACCGAGCAAGTGCGCGGGGGCAAAGTCAAGGCGCTGGCCACCAGCGGACTCAAACGCTCCGACGTGATGCCCGAGGTGCCGACACTGACTGAAGCCGGCGTGACCGGCTACGAAGCCACCATCTGGCTGGGCCTGATGGCCCCCACAGGCACACCCAAGGCCGTGGTCGACAAGCTCAATGAAGCCGTCTCCAAAATCGCCAGTCAGGCCGACGTGAAAGCCGCCTGGACCAAGCAAGGCGCGGCCCCGATGGTCATGAACCCGACGGTGTTCGACAAGTACATGCGCGATGACATCACCAAATGGGCCGGCGTGATCAAGAAAGCCAACATCAAACTCGACTGACAGGGCGCCGGCAGATGGTTCGGTTCAGACAAGACCGTCGCCGGGCAGGCAATACCTTGTTCAAAGAATCCAATGCAGGCGACCAAGCGGAAATGCCCGTCTAGTTCGAGATGGCGGTCATTGCGCATCCATAGCCGTTAATTGCTCCCTCAGCCAGTACTGGTTAATCGGCCGCAGGCGCGCCTGTAAGTCAGGACATGTACTGTCCGCCGTTAACTTCAATGACTTGTCCAGTCACATAGCTGGAGAGCCGCTGTGAAGCCAAATAAATGAACGCGCCAACGCACTCGTCTACGGTACCTATGCGCGCCATCGGTATACCCTGACGCATGGCTTCAAGGTGCTGCGGAGTCGAGAACTTGTCATGTAGCGGCGTCTGGATCACGCCGGGGGCAACAGCATTGACACGGATGTTTCGAGTCACGAGCTCCCGCGCAAGGCCTTTGGTCGCCACGCTGATAAAGCCCTTCGACGCAGCGTACAGTAAGGCACCCGGGCCCCCGCCGGTTCGTGCAGCAACGCTGGTCAGGTTAATGATGCTGCCTCCATTTGTCATGTACTCGATGGCGTGTTTTGTGCACATCATCATCGAGCGCGCGTTGAGGTTCATCACTTCGCTGAAAGCATCATCGGTCAAGTCGGTAATTGGCAGGCGTTGCACCATAGAGCCAGCGTTGTTGATCAATACGTCAATGATGCCCCAGCGCCCACCCGCCAAAGAGACTACGCGCTCACATTCGTTGGTAAAACGCAGGTCTCCTTGCAGAGCGAAAGCTTCACCTCCGGCCTTCACAATGTCTGCCACTACACCATCGGCACTGGATTTAGAGTTGTTGTAGTGAACTGCAATTTTGGCGCCGAGAGCACCGATTGCACGTGCGCACCCTGCACCTATCCCTGAGGAGGCTCCAGTGATCAACACTACTTTGCCTTTCAGATCGTCCATGGATTAGGTCTCCTTTGTTCAAACGGTATGCCCATACTGCCACCAGGTACGGTGACGCGGCTTGGAGTTCTCAAGCAGCTGGCCACCGCAGACGAGTTCTAAAACAGCACCCCAAGATCAGACATTAGACTCATGGCTCACTGGGCAGTCGCGATGCGCGAGGATTGAAGACGGTCAGATCATCATTCCGCCATCAACGGCGAAGACTTGACCTGTGGCGAAAATTGACTCATCGCTGGCCAGGTACACGATGATCGGTGCAATTTCTTCAGCCTGAGCGAGGCGTCCCATGGGCTGACGTGCGACGAAATCTTTCCGGGCCTGTATGGGGTCTGCATAGCTATTGATGCGTGTGGCGAGTGACGGCGTATCGACTGTTCCCGGCGCGATGCAGTTACAGCGGATGCCCTGGCGTACGTAATCGGCGGCTATTGCCTTGGTCAGCCCCACAACGGCGGCCTTCGTAGTGCCGTAGATGAATCGGTTCGGCAGGCCTTTTAAGCTGCTGCACACACTCGACATATTGATGATGCTTCCACCACCTGCTTGGAGCATTTTGGGCACAACAGCCTGGCACGCCCAGAACTGTGCGCGCACGTTCAGAGCAAACGCAAACTCCCATTCCTCGTCTGTTGCCTGCTGGATGGAGCCGTTGTGCACAACGCCTGCACAGTTGAAGATAGCATCGATGCGCGGTATGCCGCTGATCAGGCTTGTTATGGCGGCCTTGTTGGTCACGTCGAGTGTGGCCGTGGTGACATTGGCACAGCCTTCGTATGCTTTCAACAGTTCTGGGTTCACGTCGGTCGCCACTACCTGCGCGCCCTCTGCAGCCATAGCCAGCACACTGGCACGGCCGATGCCTTGGCCTGCGGCCGTTACAAGCGCAATTTTGTTCTTCAAACGCATGAGGTCTCCTGATTGTCGTAAAACAGTTAAAGATCGAGTCGCAGGGTCGCGCTTTTGCAGCCTGAAACGCAGACCATCATGGTCATGTTGGCAGCACGTTCCTGTGCATTGAGCACCGAATCCCGGTGGTCTGGCTCGCCCGCTAGCACCCGCGTTTCACACGAGCCGCATACGCCTTCAAAGCAGCTATAGCCGACTTCGATACCTGCTTGCAGTAACCTGTCCAAAATGGACTCTGCTGGCGTGATGGTGATGCTCTTGTTCGAACGCGCAAGTTCGACAGTAAATGTACTGAGGGAATCGGCTGCCGGTGTTTGTTCGATCGCTACGAAGCGTTCGACATAAGCGTTCTTAAGTCCCAGAGCAAGGCAAGACTGCTCAAACGCATTTAGCATGGACGTGGGTCCGCAGGCATAGACGAAAAGATCAGACATATGCTGCCTGTCTGCGAGCACGCGTTTCAGGTCAGGCGGGCCGCCCTGCTCGTCGTCGAAGTGCAGCGTCATCTGTATGTCGAGGGAGTCCAGAACGTCTAGGAAAGCTGCGCTGCGGCGTGATCGCGTGAAGTACAGCAGTTCGAGAGAGCAACCCAGATCACGCAGGCGGCGAGCCATGCATAAGAGCGGCGTGATGCCGATGCCACCTGCAACCAATACGGTGTGAGCCGCAGCCTCGTGCATCGGGAAGTTGTTGCGTGGCGGCGAGATGTCAATGACCATGCCCACGCCAAGTTCCTCATGCACCCAGCGTGAGCCGCCACGACTCGCCCTGTCCTTCAGGACGCCGATGACATAGCGGTGGCACTCATTGGATGAGTTACAAAGGGAGTAGCTGCGTTGAATTCCGTTCGGAAGGTGTAAGTCGATGTGCGAGCCGGGCGTGAAGGCCGGAAACTCTTCGCCGCTGACGGGACGCAGTTCGACACTGATGACTTCGTCTGCCTCCCACCGAATCGTGTGGACAAAGGCTTTCAGTATTTTCATGCCAATGGCAAAGCAACTTGAGCGACCAGCCAACCCTTGAGTGGTCAATCCAGAGAAAAGTTGATCTGCTTGCCGATTTGGGCGAAGCGGTCGATATCCTTCACGACCATCGCTTGGAAGACCGACGGAGAGTCGTTGAGATTGGCAGGCGTATAGCCGAGATCGACGAGGCGCTTCTGGAAGGCGTCTGCTTTGACGACATTGGCAATCGCCGCATGCACTTTTCGCTTGACGACCTCCGGTGTTCCC
>CAJAOB010000518.1 GCA_903941205.1 uncultured Burkholderiales bacterium
AGGCTGGCATTCAGGGTGGCCAGCCATTTGTCTTGCACCACCAGTTGCTTGATTTCGGCTTCGGTCAGCGTGGCGTAGCGGTCGTAGGCTTTTTGCTCCAGCGCGGCGTCTAGGGTTTTGACGGTTTTCTTGAGGGTGGCTTCTTCGTCGCTGAGTTTTAGCCATTGTTTTAGCACCGCCAGCTCGTCGGCGGCATCTGCATCGTTGCCGATTTCTTTGATGCGGCTTTTCACTTCTTTGTCGTTGATTTTTTCAAACCCGGCAAAAATCCCCTCAACCCCATTACTTTCGGCGCTGTTTTCCTCGATCAGCTCAGCCAGTTGGGCGCTCACAGCGTCCAGCTCGGCTTGGCTTGCGTTCAGCGCGGCTTGTTCGGCGGCGTAGTAGCGGGCAATCAGCAAGGCTCGGGGGATCAGGTCGCTCTTGTAGCGGCGTTTGTTGACCACAAAGTCGTGCGCTTCGGGCCACACCAGTTTGTTGTCTTTGTTCTTGACCTGCACCACTTCGCGCAGGGTGCGTGCGCTGGCCCAGCCGTCTTGCACCAGCAGGTACACGTCGTCTTGCATGACTTCGGCCCAATAGTCCATGAGGTGTTGGTACACGTCATACGCGTCCACCAAGGGCACGGGTTTGAAGGTGGTCAGCAGGTCTTCGGCCAGTTGCGCCACCAGGGCTTTGGGTTTGTCGCCTTGTTTTATGCCCTGCATGGCGGGCAGGTTGCGCGTTTGCCATGCGGCAAAGCTGCTGGTGGCTTGGGTGTTGAAGGCCACAAACTCGGGGTGGGCCAGCACGGCAGCCTTCACCTCGTTCATGGGTTGTTGCAGCTGGGCATAGCCTTCGCGCAAAGGCTTGAACAGCATGTTGCGCAAACCGGGCATGACCTTCCAGTAGGCGGCCAGTGCGTCAAGGTCGCGGTTGGGAATGCCGCCCGTCATGTGCGCTTGCAGATCTTGAATGTCTTCGGCATCTGTGCTGTCGATGTAGCGCGGCAGGTTGAGGTTGTAGGCGTTTTTGTCGCTGGCAATTTCATCCACCGGCACCATACGGGCATAGCCTGCAATGTCTTCGAGCTTGTCAAAGGCATCGACGATTTTGTGGATGTCTTGCTCGCGCAGTTTGTTTTTGTTGCCGTCTTTGATGAAGCCTTTGCTGGCGTCGATCATCATCACACCCTTGCGGGCGTTGGCGTTTTGCTTGTCCAGCACCAGCACGCAGGCGGGAATGCCCGTGCCATAAAACAAGTTGGCTGGCAGGCCGATGATGCCTTTCAAGATGCCGGACTTGACGAGCTTTCCACGGATCACGCCTTCCGCATTGCCCCTGAATAACACCCCGTGCGGCAAGATGCAGGCGGCTTTGCCGGTGCTGTTCATGCTGCGGATGATGTGCATGAGGTAGGCGTAGTCGCCCTGCTTGGGTGGCGGCACGCCCCAGCCAAAGCGCTGGTACGGGTCACTCGCGCCGCTGTCGCCCAAAGTCAGGCCCGTGCTCCACTCTTTGTCACTAAATGGCGGGTTGGCCACCACGTAGTCGTAGGTGCGTAGCTGTTCGCCGTCTTTGAACTTCGGGCTGGTGAGCGTGTTACCGCTCAGCACGTTGGCCGTGGGGAAGTCATGCAAGATCATGTTCATGCGGGCCAGGCCCGCGGTGGTCACGTCTTTTTCTTGGCCTTCCAGGGTGATTTGCTTGCCCGCCTCGGCAGCCACTTTGAGCAGCAGCGAGCCCGAGCCACAGGTGGGGTCATAAGCGGTGGTTTTGGCGCTGGTGTTGTTGGGGCCAACTCCCAGCACTTTGGCCAGAATACGGCTGACCTCGCTGGGGGTGTAAAACTGCCCTTTGCTTTTGCCTGAGTCTTGCGCGAAGTGGCGCATGAGGAACTCATACGCATCGCCCAAGATGTCGTCGTGGTCGGCGCGGTTTTGCGAGAAGTCCAGCTCGGGCTTTTGGAAAATGGCGATCAGGTTGCCCAACCGCTCAACCATTTCCTTGCCTTCACCCAGTTTGTTGGGGTCGTTGAAGTCCGGAAAATCGCTGCGGGCCAGTTTGCTGTTGGCATCAATCAGCGGCTGGATGATTTGGGTGTTGATCTTGTCGCCAATGTCGCTTTTGCCTTTGAGAGCGATCATGTCTTTGAAACTCGCCCCCTTGGGGATGACCACCGCAGGGGCAAAGTCGGTGCTGTCAGCGTACTTATCGCTCACGTATTTGATAAACAGCATGAACAGGACGTAGTCCTTGTACTGGCTGGCATCCATGCCGCCGCGCAATGCGTCGCAAGAGGCCCAAAGGGAGGAATACAGGTCGGATTTTTTGATTGCCATGGGCTCGTTAATCTTGCAAAACGCATATGAATTAATACCAAAGAATGTACATTGGTTTGAGGCGGCACCCTAGCTTCAGAGTTCCGAACACCAAGCATTAGAGGGCGAGAAGTCCGCAAACGCAGAAGCGGAATTGGGACAGGGCACCACGATAATGCCCCACATCTCTGCCGAACCTGCTTAGGCCATTGCGTCCAAACTTAAAAAGTTTTCCTCATGACACCTGCAACCGAATTCGCCCCTGGCCTAGTGATCCAACGCTTGGCCCCACCCCTTTCACTGTCATCTTTCAAACTCATCGCCTTTGACATGGATTCCACCCTGATCAACATCGAATGCGTGGACGAGATCGCTGACGCGGTGGGCCGCAAGACTGAAGTGGCGGCCATCACCGAAGCGGCCATGCGCGGCGAAATCGCGGATTACAAGGAGAGCTTGCGCCTGCGCGTGGCGCTGCTCAAGGGCGTGAGCGTGGCCAGCATGGAGGCTGTCTACCGCGAGCGTTTGCGGCTGAACCCGGGCGCAGCCGCGCTGGTGGCCGCCTGCAAGGGCGCGGGCATGAAGGTGCTGCTGGTCAGCGGCGGCTTCACGTTTTTCACCGACCGCGTGCGCGATGAACTCGGGATTGATTTCACGCGCTCCAACGTGCTGGAAATCGAAGACGGCCTGCTCACCGGCCGCATGGTGGACCAGCCCTGGGGCGACATTTGCGATGGTGAAGAGAAAAAGAAAATGCTGCTGCAAACCTGCGCGCAGCTGGGTCTTCGCCCGCAGCAAGCCATTGCGGTGGGCGACGGCGCCAACGACCTGCCGATGATGGGCGTCGTCGGCCTGTCGGTCGCCTACCACGCCAAACCCCAGGTACGCGCAGAGGCCATGGTGGCCATCAACGAGGGCGGCCTGGACCGGTTGCTAGAGCTGCTGAGGGCCTGAGTCGCCGTCTTTGCGGCGCGCTGACTCGCGCAAATGACGCAGCAGCAGGCGC
>CAJAOB010000519.1 GCA_903941205.1 uncultured Burkholderiales bacterium
CACCCAGCACCACCGACTCGAAGGTCGTGAAGTCCTGCCAGTTCTGGCCACCGTGGGCGACGGCGATCAGGCCGGCTGTCTTGACTTTTTCAGCCGCGGCAAAGAACTCGTCCCAAGTCTTGGGGGCGCCCGTCACACCGGCTTTTTTCAGCACGGCGGCGTTGGCCCACATCCAGTTGACGCGGTGCACATTGACCGGTGCAGCCACATAGCTGCCCTTGTGTTTCATGACATTGGCCACCACGCCGGGCAGCAGGCTGTCCCATTTTTCGGCCTTGGCAGTGGCGTCCAGATTGGCCAGCACACCTTCGGCAGCCCACTCCTGAATGGCAGGGCCCTTGATCTGCGCGGCGGCCGGCGGGTTGCCGGAAACGACGCGGCTTTTGAGCACCGTGGCGGCGTTGTCACCGCCGCCTCCGGCCACGGCGAAATCTTTCCAGGTGTGGCCCTTGGCCTGCATGATCTTTTTGAGCTCGGCGACCGATTTGGCCTCGCCGCCGGAGGTCCAGTAATGCAACACCTCCACTTCGCCGGCCTGCGCGGCGAGCACGGTGGTGGCGGCCATCAAGGCGGCGGCCATACGGGAAATCTTGAACATGCTTGTCTCCTTGGGTGCCCGGAAATTCGGCCAGGCGCTTGTTGTTGAACGGGTCGCTGAATTCGGCGGCGCACCATGCGCCGCGGAATTAATTAATTTTTCATTAATCTTTTGAAGCCCGCCATGGGGCAAACCCGTATCCGGCAATTCCACCGAATTCGCGCGACAGGATGCCGACACGAGGCCAACAAGAAGTCTTTTGTGCCCAACAGCCGGCAAATCTCCACCTTGCGTCTTGTTCCCCGCCACAAAGCGCCGGCCGCCTACAAGCGCGGTCTGAAGGCGCTGATAAGGTGAATCTTGAATGCAAGCCCTACCCAAGCTCGATCCGAGTCAAACCGCCCTGTTCCTGGACTTTGACGGAACGCTGGCCGAGCTGGCGCCGCAGCATGATGCGGTCGAAGTGCCGGCCGATCTGGTGGCGCTTTTGCAAGGCCTTGCCGAGCGCCTGGACGGGGCGCTGGCCATCGTGTCGGGCCGGCGCCTGAGCGAGTTGGACGCATTGCTGGCCCCGCTGCAACTGCCGGTGGCCGCCGAGCACGGCGCCGACCAGCGCCAGGCCGACGGCCGGCGCTTCAGCCTGCCGCCACCGGACCTGCGCAGCGTGATCGCGCTCGCCCGGTCCATGGCGCAGCAGCATGCGGGTTTGCGCGTCGAGGTCAAGACAGCCGCCGTCGCCTTGCATTACCGCCAGGCGCCCGCGCTGGAGGGCTATTGCTTGCAGGCCTTGACGCAAGCCCTGATGCGGCGGCCCGTGCTGGAGTTGCTGCCGGGCAAATACGTGCTGGAAGTCAAGGCCAGCGGCTTTGACAAAGGCAGCGCCATGGCCGCTTTCATGGCCGAGCCGGCCTTTGCCGGCCGCCTGCCGCTGTTTGCGGGTGATGACCGCACCGACGAGGCCGGCTTTGCCTGGGTCCAGTCGGTCGGCGGGCATGGGCTGAAAGTCGGAGAAGGCGCGACGCAGGCCCGCCACCGCTGCACCAGCCCCACCGAACTGCGCGGCTGGCTGGCCCGCACGCTGGCCGGAATGCGCGCATGACCGCCGGCGCCGCACCGCACAACTTCACGCCGCCTGCGCCGCCTTCGCTGGCGCTGGGCGTGATCGGCAACTGCGCCTTCACCGCCCTGATCGACCAGCGCGGACGACTGGTGTGGTGCTGCTTGCCCCGCTTTGACGGCGACCCGGTGTTTCACGCCCTGATCGAGCCGAACCACTACAAGGACCGGGGGCAGGATGCGGGCCAGAACGCTTTCGTCATCGAGATCGAGGACTTCGCTGAAGCCCGCCAGTGGTACGAGCCGAACACCGCGGTGCTGCGCACGCAGCTTTTCGACAGCATGGGCCAGGGTCTGGAGATCAGCGACTTTGCCCCGCGCTTTGCGAGCCGCTCGCGCGTCTTCAGGCCCACCACCATCGTGCGGCGGGTGCGGCCGCTGCGGGGCGCGCCGCGCATCCGCGTCTCGGTCGACCCGCACTTTGACTGGGGCCGCGCCAACCCGCTGATCACCCGCGGCAGCAACCATCTGCGCTTCGTCGGGCCAGAACTGACGCTGCGCCTCTACACCGACGCACCGATTGCGCACCTGCTGTCGCGCCAGCCCTTTTTGCTGACCCGCGAGCACAACTTCCTGCTCGGGCCTGACGAACTGCTCAACGAAGGCATTGCCGACACGGCGCGTTACTTCGAGCAGGAAACCCTGTCTTATTGGCGGCGCTGGAGCCAGCGTCTGCATATTCCACTGGAGTGGCAAGAAGCCGTGATCCGCGCCGCCATCACGCTCAAGCTCTCGCTTTATGAAGACACCGGCGCCATCGTCGCCGCCATGACCACCAGCATTCCCGAAGCGCCCGGCAGTCAGCGCAACTGGGACTACCGCTTTTGCTGGCTGCGCGACGCCTTCTTCGTGGTGCGCGCGCTCAACAGCTTGTCCGAGGTCGGCACCATGGAAGATTACGTGCGCTGGCTCTTCAACGTCGTGGTGCAGGCAAAGGGCGGGCATATCCAGCCGCTGTACGGCCTGGGGCTCGAGCACGACTTGCCCGAGACGGTCATGGCGCATCTGGGCGGCTACCGCGGCATGGGGCCGGTGCGGGTGGGCAACCAGGCGCAGGAGCATTTTCAGCACGACGTGTACGGCAACGTGGTGCTGGGCGCAGCGCAGGCCTTTCATGACAAGCGCCTGCTGCAACCGGCCGGCGTGTCCGAGTTTGCGCATCTTGAAGCCGTCGGCGAACAGGCCAGACTGACCTATGACAAACCCGACGCCGGCATGTGGGAGCTGCGCACCCGGGCCCGCGTACACACCTCCTCGGCGCTGATGTGCTGGGCCGCC
>CAJAOB010000520.1 GCA_903941205.1 uncultured Burkholderiales bacterium
ATGTTGTGAAGGTTTCAAGGTCAGATGAATGGGTGGGCAAATGACTTGCTGGACTAACGACTTTTGGGACTGCAGCTCAGTACCCCTGAGCGATCCAGGTGAAAGTGCCGGTCACGCGAGCGCCAGAGGTGTTTTCTAAAACTGCCGTGAAGCCTGTCTGGGTGACCGCACTGGACAGGCGCGGAATGGCGACCACCGTGCCGCCCTTGTGGGTCATGGTCACCTCAGGCGGCGCCCTAAAAATTCGGGCAAAGCCGATGACAGCACCTGCCTGCGCATCGGTGATCTGCACAGTGCCCCGGTCAAAGACATCGGGCACATCCACCGTCACGCGCAGCGCATCAATGAAGCCCCGATCGGAATTTCTGGACTTCAAGATGGCCCGAAACAAGGCGCGCTGGTAGGTGTAGTCGCCCTGAATGAAGTCCCGGAAATCCGTGTAGCCCGGGGGATGGCCCGCTTCGACGATGCTTGCAAAGTCGGCCTCGGTGATCTCGGTGCTGGCCACGATCATGTCGCTGATCACGCCGTTGGCGTGGCGACGGTACTGCTCGGCAAGCGCCAGGGCTTCATGAGCCTTAAGGCGCATCGCCCGGCGCAGAGCGTCCGAGACACCCAGCCCTTCTTGCAGAAGCCGCCTGTACGCTACCGTGCGGCCCAAGGTTTCGGCAAACATCAATGCCTCAACCACCTGCTTGACGGATCTGCGGGTGAGCTGATCTTTTGTGCTGATAGCCTCAGCGACTGACTTTTGAAGCCGCTTGGAGCTCTGATCGCTCACAGTCAGTCCTTCGCCAATGCGCAAGATGAAGGCGATCACGTCGTAATAAATTTCGGCAAAATTCAGTGCTTCGGTGACCTGTTTTCTGAACCGCTGATCCAGGTCATCGGTCAAAGCCACTCTTTCAGCGACTGTTTTGGTGGCGACCCGCGCGGATACCGATGCCACTGGCAGGCTCTCAGCATGCTTTTGGCGCATCTGCCGAGACAAGACTTCGGTTACAGGCAAGCCTTCTTGCAAGGCTTTGGCTATGGAGCGGGCCAAGCCGTCCAGACTTTGAAGGTTTTCTTGAACGGACTTGCGGCTCGATTTGGCAACGCCCTCAGTCACCCCCAGCGACTCAACCCAGCGAAGGACATAGGCGATCAGGTCGTAGTAGGTGTCGGCAAACCCGATTGACTCCGTCTTTTGCAGCGCGGCTTGATGACGCCGGGTTTCCGCAAGGGACAGGGCTTCAGTCAGGCGTTTGCCATGCTGACGGCCTGAAGCCTCAACCCAAGCGAGTGTGGCAGCCACTGCGACCACATAGACAGCGGGGTAAGCCGTGAGCCACGATTTGCCCGCACTGGCACTGGCCCAAGTGAAACTGGCATTGGCCCAGGTGTAGCGCGGCCCTTGGGACTCGCCTACGGTGACCGTCTCGGCCATGGCGATCAGCTCATAGTGAAGGTGAACACTGCCGTCAGACTGTCGTCTGCCCCCTTGTTCACCACCGGGAACACCACCCTGTCGAGCATGATGCCGCCCGATGCGGCATTGAACACCCCAGCTTCCGTGATCGCCCCCGTGCCGTCGCCGGCTGGGAAGTCGGCCGTGAAGCTGAAGGCTTTGGTGCCCACCGCGTGGGCGTAGGTGGCGGCGTTTCGGTCGAGCTCGGAGACCAGGGCCGACTGGCTGGCCGCAGCCGCCGTGGTGCCCGTGCCCAGGGCGATGAAACCCATGACAGAGGGGCGACTGGCGGATTTGCCGATGGCGTCGGCGATGAAATCAAAGCCCACGTTCACGATGATGTTGTCTTTGTGAACGGTTTCGATGTCGCCATTGGCGCGGCGAACAATGAGGGTCATCGCCCCCTGCAGTTGCATGGTTTCGTCAATCATGTGGTGCCTTAAAAGTGAATTGCTAAAGAAATCAGCGCCTGCTCAATACAGCCGCAAACTGCTGAATGCGCCCACGGGCTCAAACCTTGCGCTTGCTGAATGAACATCGCCGCCCATCCGGGCGGCAAAGAGGCGGCGTTCTGTGCTGGTCTGGCAAACCCCCAGGCAGATCCGATCGGATACTTCAAGTCGAAATGAGAGCGTGATGCGTCTGGACAAGTGGTCTTCCAGGAAGAAGTCTTGCGTTTGGGCGTCATAGCCCAGCAGCAAAGCGCCGCTCGGTCCCATTGCTTTCCAGATCACGCAAGTCGTGACCTCTTGGGGGATGAACCAGAACGTGGTGTGGAACACCTGCGGCAGGTTCACAGTCCAGGCCACCTGGGTGGTGTCCTTGACCATCAGCCCCTTGCCGTAGCGGCCATCGCCATAACTCACGCCCGCCGACTGGCTCGTTACCGCGCTGCCAATGCCCATCACCGAACCGCTGAGCCGCCAGCCGTAGAGCTCACCCGGGTGCAGCACATCCTCTCGCGCCATCTGAAACCGCGCGTCCACGTTGGCGATGGCGCCGTCGTAGGTCCACTGCCTTCGAGCGGCGTCACCGCTCCAGAAAAAATTGGCTTCCTGCCAGGTGGTGCGGTCATCGACCGAAGCGCCCAGGCTGCTGAGCAAGGTGTTCTGTGCCCGGATGGGCGAGACCAGATCCAACTCGAACAGGTATTCGGCCACTTGCGCGCCGGTGTTCATGCGCAGCACGTTTTTGCCATTGACCGTGACCACCGAGGCGAAGTGCTTGGTGCCAGCAAAGCCCCCTGCTTGCTCGTCGCGCTCGAGGATCAGGTTGGCGTTTTGCGGCTGGGCCACCACGGACGAGACGAAAGTGGGCGTGTCGCTGTAAATGCCGGGCGAGGCGATCGCCTTGATCCAGAACTTGCGCTCGCCATCAAACCCCGAGGGCAGCGTGTAGCTGGTGGACTTGACCTCGGTCACAAAGAGCGATGCGTCCCATGCCGCACCTTCTCGCAGCTCGTAGCCCACCACCTCGGGCTCTGGGTTGGGTTGCCAGCGAAACTCCAGCCGGTTGGCCGACTGCACCACATCGAACTGGCGCACCGTGGCCGGGGCCAGCAAGGTCAACACAAAGGTGGTGACATGCGCGCTGTATTGGCCCGAGGTGTCGTAAGCGCGGATGTGGTACGGGTACTGCCCTGCTGCGTCCTGGTCGTGAACCATCTGGGTGCCTAAGGTCTTGGCAACCAATTGGGCGTCGTCCCAGCCGGGCCCGACCCGCACCTCATAGCCCGCCAAATCGGCATCGGGCAGTTCGTCCCAGCTCAGCAGCAGATCGGACATGCGCCGCTGCACGGTAAAGCCGGTCACATCCGACGGGGGCAGTGTCTTGCCAAGCACCGTGGCGCTGAGTGTGGCGGGCGCGCTCTCCTTGCGGGTGATGCCGATGGCCCTTAAGCTGAACTCGTACTCACCTTCCTGCGCATCGCGGATTTCTGCGTAATTGGCGCTCACCAGCGGCAGGCTCACGAAGTTGCCACCGCCCACCCGGTAAGAAAGCCGGTAGGCGATGGCCGCAGGCACCTCAGTCCATGACAGTTGGACCAGCACCTGCGCCCGGTCTTTGACCCGGTACAGACTCTCTTGCATGCTGAGGGCCGTGGGGGCAGCAGGCATGTCCGACAGCACCGTGATGGCGCGCGGCTGCAGCGCCAGGCCCTCTTCAATGGCCGCGTACTTGCCCGGGTTGTGGGCCAGAGCCGTGACTTCATGCACACCGGGCTCGCGCTCGGCCACTGACACCACCCGAAACAGTTGCGGCTCGATGATGGAAGAAGCCAGCACCCAGATGGCATCGGTTTGCGGGGCCATGCTGAAGGGAATGGTCACCATGAGCGTTCGCCGAGCGTGTGCATCACCGCTGGACGCAGCGAATGTCGCTCCGACCAGGCGTTCTTCCACGGCTCCGCTCCGCAAGATCACCGAAAGCCGCCAGGGTAAATCGGCTGGCAAATCCTGGTCTAAGGTGACGCTGGTGGTGGTAGCTGCTGCGACGCGCCCCCCAAGGCGCATACCGCCCCGACTTGGGTCGGCTACCTGGATGACATCGCCCGGGCGTACCACCGCACCTTCCAAACCCGTGCGGAAAGTGATGATTTCTGATTCGGACTGCTCGGAGTACAGCAGCCACTTGCCTACCCGGTTGGCCTGCCCGCGCGAGGTGCAGCCCATGGCCACCACATCGGCTTGCACCACGCCGTAGCGCGCGATGCCCGCCACATCCTCAACGTATTCCACCTTCTGCCTGTAAAAATCCTCCGGATCGACCCAGCTGACCAGGGCCACCGTGTGCCGGGCTTTGGCAGACGAGCCCTGGTAGGCGAACTCACCGTCGATGACGTTGGCAGCGGTGAACTGGTAGACCGGGTCTTGGGGTGCGTCCTGCGTGACGGTGATGGCCCCACCCGACCAATAGGCCATGCCCCGAAAGACCGAAGCCATGTCCTGCACCACCTTGTAGGCCTGCTCGCGGGTTTGCAGGTACAGGTTGCAGGTGAAGCGGGGCTCGCGCCCACCCAGGCCATCGGGCACGAGTTCGTCACAGTAACGGGCCACCCGGTACAGCGCCCACTTGTCAACCTGAGACTCAGGGATGAAATGCCCCAAGCCATAGCGGGTGTTGGTGACCAGATCGTAAAAGCACCAAGCCGGGTTGTCCGTCCAGGCCACCTTGAAGGTGCCGTCCCAGACACCCGCGTATGAACGGGACTCGGGGTCGTAGTTGGACGGCACCCGCACACGCAGGAGTTTGAGCTCATAGCTGCGCCGGGGGATGGCGTTGAACTGAGAGGCGTCCACCCGCAGGGCCATCAAGGCGCTGTTGGGGTAGCGCA
>CAJAOB010000521.1 GCA_903941205.1 uncultured Burkholderiales bacterium
CATCAATTACTTTGTCATTAGGACCAAATGCAGGCTTTGCACCGTCACAAAGATTAAGAGGCACCGGATAAATTTTCGCCATATCCCTCCAGTTGTCAACAGCTCGCACTGCCCCCTCATTAAGTAGACATCGCTGCCCATTTGTTTTATTAACTTTGACGGTAAAGCCCATTTCGTCACCGTGAATTTCATAATGAAATTCTGGCTTAAGTTTTTCTAAAATAGATCCGCAAATAATGGCGCAGCTAACGATTAAACTCGCTGACAAAATGTTATTCAACATCTGGCTCCTAGTTCACGTTGGTAAAAAATACGTATGCAAAAATATCTTATAAATTTTAATCTAATTGGTAATTAGCCATTTACGCCAAATATTGGCGTTTAACAAGCTCTTGCTGCTATCAATCCCATCACTCAATGGGCAGGCTTGTTTTTGACAACCCGGTTGAGGGGCTACACTCGATACACCCCGCAACATCACCCTCACCATGCCGGAATTTTTGCTTCGATTTATGGGGTCCACAATAGCTACATGGAGCGACAATGGCGATCTTTTCGAACGCCAAGCGCTGGCACAGCTGGTGAAAAAATAGTCGGAACCTTTCATTTATGATTGTCCCAATGATGATACTTCAATCTTTGGTGACTCTCGCGAGAGGATGTGTGAACGCATTGCGTTTGCTAGCTGTGATGGTGGTGTGTGCATCATTTCCGGCTCACGCCTCATCCGTGGGGTGGTTGATGATCAGCGCACCGGGAGACACCCCGAGCTACTACTACGACCCCCTGAACATCAGGGTCGTCAAGCCGGGGTTCAATAGCGTCATCTACACGATCAACTACACAAGTGACGAGGGCGCGTTGGAGTCGTTGGTTGGGAGCTCGATTTATGACTGCAACCGCCGAACAAAGCAGGAGCAGTACACCGTTCAGTACAAGCGGCATTGGGGCGCTGGTGACATCATCTACAAGATCGGACTTGAAGAGGAGTGGAGCGAAGTGAAGGTTGGGACTGACGCGATGAAGCTGCTGAAGATCGTCTGCCGGTGAGCATGCCGTTTTGATGTGCGCTGATTCATCATCAAGTGATTTGGTGTGCTACCAACGTCACCACAGAATCGGGAAATTGCTATCAGTCTTTCGAGCAGCTCAACAACACAGGCTTGATAAGGCGCGATGAACAGTTAGGACCATACATTGGGGAAGGCAAATCTCTACCATCCACGGTAAGCCTTGGATAGCCACTCTCGCTTAATCTCAATTGGGTAGCCCTGACCATAACCAGTTGAAACATCATTGGTTGATGACCAGCCACCGATTTCCTTTGAAATCGACTCAGGACACATTACTGCTCTAAGAGCATCTCTAAAGGTATGCCTGAAGCTGTGCATAGTCTTTGCTGCTACAAACTTCTTGGCCCACTTGCTCAGGGTTGCAGAGGCTCCATCGTTGTTGGTCTTCAAAGCGTTGGCATAAGCAGGAAATAGAAAATCAGTTGTGCTGATAGTCAGCTGCTTTTGTAGCGCATTCAGTGCCGCAGGAAGTAGGGGAATGATCCGCGCTGAAGCGGTGGTTTTTAGTGATCGACTTGCATGACTGCAAATTTTGATCGTCCCTTTTGCTGGATCAAAGTCCTGCTTCCTTAGACCAACAATTTCAGCAAGCCTCGCACCAGTGTGGGCCAGCACCACAACAATCCGGCGTGGTTCATCGTCAGCCTGTATGGCGGCATTCACCAAGGTTTTCCATTCGTCCTCTGAATAGGCTATGCGCTTTGATGCATCCATATTTGCATCTGCGATTGGGAGGCTGTCAAAGGGGTTCTTTAGGTTAAGTGGAATCTCGCGACACGCAGTGTTCACAACTGCGCTGAGCACGCCAAGCTCACGCCGCAGGGTAGTTGTTTTTACACCTGTGGCCAGCCGCTGATCTCGGTACTGCCTTGCATGTTCTCTAGTCAGTCTCTCAAGGGCGATGTCCCCTAAAAGAGTGACCAACTTACGCCAGTGCTGGCCTTGATTGCCTTGGAAATCTTTGTTTTTCCCCTTGGGATGATTTTCTAAATAAACGGTAAACGCTTCGGACAGCAGAACGGGCAATTGGCCGTTCAAGGTTTTGAAGGCTGCGTCTGTTAACGCTGTTTGCTTGCTGAATTTGTTGTGCACAGCATCTTCAAAGGCGTTGAGGTGCGGCGTTGAATCCCATGTTCCCTCCCAGCCAGAAGGCATTGGAATCTGATGCAAACCATCGCCAGCATCAAGGCCGAAAGTCTGTAAAAGAGCCAGCGCAGCTATCTTTGCCTCTGATGGCGTTAGCCGCACGTCATCTTTCATCGCACGAAACAGAGCGTCATGCTGTTCGTTGAGCCTGTGACATTGAACAGCGAAGTTGCCATCCTCTGGCAAAAGCCGAATCTTGACATTTGACTTACCCAAGCGCTGCTTAAGTGCGGCGGGTACAGCCTTCTGAAAGTACGGGACGTTGTTGTTGAGGGTGTAGCCGTTCACGATGATGGTGATGCTACCCACTTTTACAGCTGGCATGTGTACCCTACCTAAAAACTACCTAAAAAGTAGCCTCTAAACATGCATAAGCTGTTGATTTAATTGAATAAATCTCTAGGGGACTGGTACCACCAACAGGAATCGAACCTGTATCTAGCGCTTAGGAGGCACTCGTTCTATCCATTGAACTATGGCGGCGGGTGCCGGGGGCTGGCGGCGATTGTATTCGTTGGGGCTTGTGGGGCGGGGCTGTCACTCGTAGGGCACGGTGAAGATCAGGTCGATGGCGGTTTGCTCGCCGGACTGGGCTCGCACGGTGAAGCGCTGCGAGAGCTCGTAAAACAGGTAGAGCGTGCCCAGCGTGCCGGACAGTGATCGTTCGTAGGCTGCATAAAAGTTGCTCGAAAAGCGCTTGCCCAGGGTGATGGCGCCGGGGCTGGCGGTGTCGCCGCTGCCCGACGGTGCGCGCAGCGACAACTCGTCCAGGCCCAGCGAGTTCGCCAGCATGCTCGTTACGCTGCCATCTCTGTTGCCATCTCTGTTGCCATTTCTGCTGCCAATCAAGGCCAGCGCCGCTTGTTGCAGCAACGCAGCTTCTGCGCCGCCGCTGGCAGACGAGCGTCCGAGCACCAGCCAGGAAAGTTTTTCGGCATCAGGCAGTTCGGGCTCGGCGTACAGGCGCACCCGGGGCAGCAGGGCGGTGCCGGTGATTTGCACGCCCACGCGCTGGCTCAGGTTGGGTCGCACCGCCAGAACGTCGAGCGTGGGGTTGTCGATCGGGCCGCCAAAGCGCAGCACGCCGTCCTCGATGTCCAGCCGCTGACCGTAGGCGCGGTACTGGCCGCCGGCGGTGGTCAGCGTGCCGTACAGCCTTGGCTTGCTGGTCGAGTCGCCGAGCAGCGCCAGAACGCCGCGCATGCGCGTGTCAACGCCTTTGCCCTCGATGCGAAAGTCCTGGCCGAGGTCGATCTGGACCGCGATCCGGGTGGTGCGAGCCTCGCGCGCTGGCTGAAGCGGCATGGTTTTGGCGGGCGTGCCGCGCAGCACCACATCCTCGCCGAGCTGCGGCAGGCTTTCGTCGGGCAGGATCAACAGGGCCTTGTCCACCCGCAGCGTGCCGTTGATTTCGGCGCTTGGCCCGGCCAGCTTGGCCTCCAGTTCGCCCGAAACCGTGATTTGTCGGTCATTGCGCACGCTGGCGCGCAGGCGGTCAAGTTTGGCGCTCAGGGTGACTTGCGGTGCGCCGCTGACCCAGGCCGCCTGGCCGCTGGCTTGCAGCGTGCCGCCGCTGCCTTTGGGGCCTGCGCCCTGCAGGCTGAATTCGCTGATGAGAAGCCGTGCGCCGTCAAAACGGGCACGCAGCCGGCCTTCGCCCCATTCAATGCCGTCAACCACGGATCGCAGCGCCAGATCGTCAGCGCGCAGGTCGCCGGTGACTTGCGGCGCGTCCCGCGTCCCGGCCAGGCTCAGCTGGCTGGCCAGCGAGCCGCGCAGCCGCCAGCCGGGGGGTGCCAGCACCGACCAGGCGGCCAGGCGGGGCAGTTGGGTGTTGAGCTGGCCGCTGATGGCGGCCTTGGCCGGCCAGCGCCAGCCGGCCAGTGTCGGGCCGTCGTCCGGGTCCGGACCGCTGTCCGGTACGCGTTGCAGTTCGGTGCGCAGCGAGGCTTCGGCCGTGCCGGCACGCTCGCTGTCCCAGCGCAAGCGGGCATTGACAACCGGGCCGTCGGCGTCCAGCGTGATGCGCGCTTCCCGGATACCGGCGGCGATGCGGGTCGGCACGCCTTGCGCCGACTCGGCTTGCAGTGAAATATCGCCCGTGCGGCGGGCAAGCTGCGCGCGCAGCTTGAGTCTGGCGCCGATCACCGCGTCCCAGTCGCCGTCCAGCAGCACCGGTCCGTCCCAGCCCGGCGGCATGAATTGCGGGCCCAGCAGGGTTTGCGCCCAAGCCACCGGCAAGCCTTTGAGCGAACCGGCCGTCGCCAGCTCATCGGGCGTCCAGCGCAGCGACTGCCATGTCAGCAGCGCGCTGCGCTTGGCCGCCCCAGGCTGGCCTGGCGCTGGCGCCGGTGGCTGCAAATCAGCCGTGCCGGCGCCAATTTCGAGCAAGGCCGCCGCGCCGCGCACGCTGAAGGGGCTTTGCGCCTTGATTTGCCAGCCGCTGCCACTGCCACTACCGCTACCGGCGCTGGCCGCCCCTGCCAGGCTCAGCGTGAGCTGCTGCACGACGGCCTGCCATGGCGGCAAAGAACCGCCTGGTGACTGGCCGGGACTGGCGGGCTGTGTTGGTCCAGCCGGTCCGGCTGGCGTGCTGGCCCCGCCGTCGGCGACCAGCTGCAGCGTGATGCGCTGGCTGCCTGCGAGCGCCTGGCCTTGGGCTGTCAGCCGCGCCTGGCTCAGGCGACCGTTCAGGCCCAGTTGCACTTCTCGCAGACGCACGGCCGCCGTGGGCGCGGCAGTGCCCGGATGGGCCGCGGCCGACGGCCAGTCCAGCGTTGGCAGGTTCAGCGTGGCTTGCAGCTGCGGGTCTTGCCAGCCGCCTTGCCAGGCCAGTTGCAGCTGGCCGCGGCCCTGGACGGCGCGCAGATCAAGGGGCGCCGTCAGGCCGGGCAGTCCGCGCAGCCAGCGCAAGGCGCGCTGGGCGTCGTCCGCCTTCACGGCCAGCTGGCCGGCGCCGGTTTGCAGGCGCAGCGCACCGCTGGCGACGATGCTCAGCCCGGGCGCTGACAGCGACAAGCGGCCCTCGCCGCCGGGGCTGTCAGTTTGAAACTGCCCGCTGGCCTGGAGTTCAGCGCCCGGCGCGCGCACTTGCAGCGCGCTCAGATCCAGCGTGCCGCCGCCTGGCCGGGGATGCCACACACCGCTGGCGCTGGCTTGCCGCAGTTGCAATGCCGCCAGCCACTGGAGCCAGGCGGGCGCCACGCTGGCTGCGACCGACAGCGGCTGCAGCGCCTGGCCGCCTTCGGCTTGCAAGGCGGCGTCGAACGACAGCTGCTCGCCGGCCGGCGGGCGGCTTGATTGCAGCGCCAGCGTTCCCGTCAGGCGCTGCGCGGCCAAGCGCGAATCCAGGGCCGCCGGGTTGATTTGTTCGAGCTGCGCCTGAAGCTGCCAGTCCTGGCTGGCCAGGGATGGCCGGGCCGGGCCGCTTGCGGCCTTGGCCGGTGGGGCGGTCCATTGACCGCTGGCCTGCACGCGGGCCTGGCCGAGGCTCACGTCGAGCGATTTCAGCAGCACTTGCGCGCCGCGCCATTCGCCTTCGGCGGCCATTTGCTCAAGAGGCAAGCGTTGCTGATCCCAGGGACCGGGCATGGCGTTTTTGAGCGCCAGCGCGAGCGACCAGCGCTGGTCGCCCTGGGGTTGCACCTGAGCCGTGCCGGTGAGCCGGGTTTGCGGTGCCTTGGGCCACAGCAGGGCCAGGTCGAGCTGGCTGAAACTGGCCTCGGCTTGCGTCAGCACTTGCGCGGCCCAGGGCGTGACGCGGGCGCTGACGCGGGCCTGCGGCGTGGCGCTGGGCGGGAGCGCCTTGCCAGAGCGGGGGCCTGCCGCCTGGTCGAGCTGCAAGGCGGCTTTCAGCTCAAACCCCTGCAAGAGCCCCTGCGCGCTGACGCGGAGGGACAGCGGCAGGGTTTCGCTGCTGCCCGGCACGCGTCCGCTCAGCCGGCCCGTGGCGGCGGCATCAAGCGCCATGGCGCCGTCGGCAGCCAGATGCACGTGGCCCGCATAGCGGCCTTCGGCAAGGGTTATGTCGCTTACCTCAAGCTGGTGCTGCCGGCCGCTGTAGCGGTAGCTGCCGCGCAAGCCGCTGGCTTCAAGCGCCGGCTTGCCGGCAAAGCTGAACTGGTCAATGGAAATGGCCGACAGCGTGACAGCGATGGGAAGTTGCAGTGATTGCGGCGGCCCGGCAGGCCCCGCAGCGCTGGTGGCGCCACGCTCAAGGCTCAGACTGGCCATGTGCAGGCGATCGAGCTGCAAGCGGTTCGAGAGCAATGGCCGCAGCTGCCAGCGCAGTTCCAGCCCGGTCGCTGAGGCCGTCAGCCCCTGAGACTGCCAGCGCAGTTGCCCGACCCGGCCGCCATGGCGCAGCGTGCCGCTGACCTCTTGAAAGCGCAAGGCTTGCAAAACCGGCGGCAGGCGCAGGGCCAGGGGGCCCGGCTGCTGCAACCAGCGCAAGGCAGTGGCCAGCGAACCCTCGGTGCCCGACCACCACCACGCGCCGGCCCCTGCCAGGGTCAGCAGCGAGCCAAGCACCAGGATCGTGAGGGTCAGCCAGCGCAGGGCGCGCCGGGTGAAGGACGGGCGCTGGCGGCTGTCTTTTTTGTCCGCAGTCGGCGTGACAGGGACTTCGGGCAGGGGTGGCTCGTCAGACATGTTCGGCGCCACTTAAAACACAAAGCCCACGCTCATGTGCAGCCGCACCTGGGCCAGCTTCACGCCGTAGGCCAGGTCAATTTGCAGCGGCCCGATCGGGCTTTTCCAGCGGGCGCCGGCACCCACGCCCAGGGCCACATCGTGGCGCAGATCGCTGGCGTTGTCGGCCACATTGCCGGCGTCAACAAACAAGGTGCCTTCCCAATCGCTGGGCAGGCCACCGCGCAAGATGGCTTGCTGCCATTCGGCGCTGGCCACGGCCAGATAGCGGCCCGGCCCGGTGCTGCCGTTGGGCAAGCTCACGCCGATCTCGCGCAGGGCGTAACCGCGCACGCTGGTGTCGCCGCCGGTGCGAAACAGCTGGGTCGAGGGAATGGTGGCTTCGCTCGCCGCCAGCAGCGCGCCACCTTCGGCGCGCATGGCCATGCGTCCGGGGCCCAGGGGCAAGATGCCCAGCCAGCGGCCGACGGCACGCGCATAAGGGTGGCGCTGGCCGCTGAGCGTGCTGCCGCCGCCTGCGTCAAAACCCAGGCCGTAACCGCGCGACGGGAAAGGCAGGCTGTCAAAGTAACGGCCCGTCCAGCCGTAGTTGGCGCTCAGGGCCGAGCCGTCACCGATGCGGGCGTCGTCCAGCGCGCTGGCCGCGCCGCTGCCGGTCACGGTGGCTCGGTCGTACTGCAAATACAGATTGCGGTCGAACTGCTCGCCCCCCTTGAGGCGTCCAAAGCGCAGGGTTTGCGCGCGCGTCACCAACTCGCCGTCGTCTAGCCAGGAGGTTCGCGCCAGCGTCACCCAGCGCCAGTTGGCGTCGTCGGGCAGCGAGGTCCATTCGGTCTGCGCGAAAGGTGACTTTTTCTCCAACTGCATCTTGGTGACTGTGCGCCAGCCAATGCCCGGCAAGCGGTTGTGCGTGTGCTCGACGGAAGCCCGCGGCCCGCTGTCGGTGGTCAGGCCCACGCCGAGCACGATTTTTTGCATTTGTGCTTCGCGCAGCTGCACCGTCACGGGCGCGGCGACCGGGTCGCTGCCGGGGTCCACCGTCACATAGGCCGAATCGAAATAGCCGCTCCTGGCCAGGCGCTGCTGCGCGTCCACCAGTTGGCGCTGGTCGTAGACATCGCCCGGCCTGAGCCGCGTTAGCCGCGGAACCAGCACCGGGTCATAACGCGAGAGGCCGCTGACTTGCAACTCGCCGAGCCGGTAGAGCGGCCCGGAATCAAGCTCGAGCGTGAGGTAGGCGGCGCGTGCGGGCGCATCCATGTCGGCCAGGCTGTAAGAAATACTGGCGGCCGGGTAGCGACGCTCAATCAACTGGCGCAGCGCCTGCGACTTCGCGCCGTCCCAGCTGTCCTGGGTGAAACGCTGGCCTTTGGGCAAGCGCCAGTCGCGCTCAATGGCCTGGCGCTGCGCTGCTGCGTCCGCGTCTGGCGAGGCGGCAATGTCGCCCTTGAAGCGCAGCTCCACCTGCGCCGCGCGCGTGGCCGCACCGGGCTCGACTTTGACCACAATCGTCGGTCTGCTCGCAGTGGCCTGCAGCGGGCTGCGGCTGATCGCAATGCTCGGGCTGAAGTAACCCAGGGTGCCCACCAAACGGCGCACGTCTTCTTCAGCCAGCACGATCAGCCGGGCCAGTTCGCGGTCGTCCAGATCGGTCACGGCGCGGTAGCGCTGGAGTTGCAGATGGCGCTCGAGCAAGCCGCGAACTTCAGCCGGTGCCTCGACGCGAATGTC
>CAJAOB010000522.1 GCA_903941205.1 uncultured Burkholderiales bacterium
AGTACCCCTTGAAAACATTCGGTCCCTTCACCTGAATGCCGCCAATCTCGTCGACGGGCAGTGGCCGGCCATCGTCACCGCATACGCGCAGGCCAACGCCAGGCAAGGCAAAACCCACCGTGCCGCCGCGCCGCTCGCCGTCTTCTGCGCGGTAGGGGTTGGACGTCAGCATGATGGTCTCGCTCATGCCGTAACGCTCGAGGATCGTGTGGCCCGTGCGCCGCTGCCATTGAGTAAAGGTTTCAATCAGCAGGGGCGCCGACCCTGCTATGAAAAGCCGCATGTTCCGACAGGCTTCGCGGGTCAGGCCCGACTCTGCGAGCAAACGCACATAAAGCGTCGGCACGCCCATGAAGACCGTCGCCTCAGGCAGCTTTTGCACCACCAGTTTGGGATCAAACTTTGACAGCCAGATCATCTTGCTGCCGTTGATCAAGGCGCCGTGCAAGGCCACAAACAGGCCGTGGACGTGAAAGATAGGCAAGGCATGGATCAGCACATCGCCCGGCTTCCAGCCCCAGTAGTCCTTGAGCATCAGCGCGTTGCTGAGCATGTTGCCATGGGTGAGCATGGCGCCCTTGCTGCGTCCCGTGGTCCCACTGGTGTAGAGGATCGCCGCCAGATCATCAGCGCCCAGGATGGCGACTTCGTGCAGATCGCTGCATTGGGCCGCCCGTTCCAGCAAGGAGCCGGTGCGGTCATCGTCCAGCGTGAAAACATTTTGCGTGCCGGCCTTGAAGGCAATTTTGCTGACCCAGCCAAAGTTCTTGCGGCTGCAAACCACGACAGAAGGCTCGGCATTGCCGATGAAGTACTCGATTTCGGCGCTCTGATAGGCCGTGTTCAGCGGCAAAAAAACATAACCCGCCCGCAAGGTGGCCAGGTACAGCATCATGGCTTCGACCGATTTTTCGACCTGCACCGCCACGCGCGCCCCGGCCGGAAGCTCCAGCGATTTCAGCAGGTTCGCCAGCATGGCGGTCGAGCGCTCAAGGTCGCGCCAGGAGTAAGACAGACCCTGGTCGGTTTCAACTGCCTCCGCGTCAAGGTCTTCAGGAAAGGCGGCGCGCAAGGCGGCGAACAAATTGCTATTTTTTGTCATTGGAAACATCGTCATTCACGTCGTCATCGAAGAAGTCAAAACCAGCTCGCGCTGACCATCAAAAACGCGGCGAGCGCTTTTCAATGAAAGCCGCGACGCCTTCACGGTGCTCATGAGAGTCAGCGTAGTCGTAGGCATTGCTCGTATCAGGAGCCGCCGGCAGCATGCGCAGAACCTGCTTGTTAAGCCGCGCAGCTTGAGGCGCCAGCCGCGCCACGGACTGCGCCAAGGAGCGAGTTTCGCTGACCAGGTCAAGGTCCTCATGCACACGGTTCAGAAAGCCGCGCTGGTACATCGTCGCGGCGTCCAGAACAGCGGCCGACAAAAGCATTTCGCGGGTCGTGAGGTCACCGGCAGCCCGTGCGACCAATGCCGCCTCGCGCGGCGCCATCGGAAAACCCAATCGGGCGATGGGGGCGCCAAAGCGCGCTTCGCGGCCAGCCAGGCGCAGATCACAGCAGCTGGCTATTTCCACGCCCGCACCCATGCAGTTGCCTTGAATGCTGGCCACCAAAGGGATGTCGCAAGCCAGCATGGCGGCCAGGCCCGGCCAGACATCGTCTTCATGGAACTCGCGCAAGCTGGCCGCTTCAAACCTGAAGGCCGCGTATTCCGAAATATCGCCGCCCGCACAAAAATGCCCGCCCGCGCCTTGAACCACCACCACGCGGAGATCCTCGCGTTGCTGCAAATCTTCGAATACCGACTGCAACTGCCGCCACATGGGACGCGACATCGCGTTGAACTTGCCAGAGTTAGACAGGGTCACGAAGGCCATTGGGCCGTCGACCGCCAGGAGCACTTGACCCGTCACGGGACAAACAGTTCCCGGGCCAGACGGCGCGCTCGCAGCGGTACGTGAAATGAAGCGGAACGCGCGTCAGCCAACATCACGAATTAATCAAGCTTGGCACCGGAGGCCTTCACCACTGCGGCCCAGCGCTTGATCTCGGCGTTCACAAAGTCACCAAATTGCACCGGTGTCAAATTGCCAAACTCGGCACCGTTCGATGCCCAGATGGCCTTGAGTTCGTCGGTCGCAGCCGCCTTGCGCAACTCGTCGACGATGCGCGCCTGCATCTCCGTCGGCGTGCCCTTGGGCGCCCACATGCCGTACCAGGTGGTCACGGTGTAATCCGGCAGCCCGAGTTCGGCCGCACAAGGCACGTCTGGAAAGGCCGCGTTACGCTTGGCGCCTGAAACCATCAGCGCCTTGATGCGCCCGCCCTTGATATGCGCCGCCGACGAACCCAGGCCGTCGAACATCATGTCGACCTGACCGGAGACCAGATCACGCAGTGCCGGGCCGGCGCCGGTGTAGGGAATGTGCGTGATGAACGTCTTGGTCTGCTGCTTGAACAACTCGCCTGCGAGATGGTGGGACGTACCCGCGCCGGCAGAGCCGTAGTTGAACTTGCCAGGTGACTTGCGCACGGCTTCCATGAAACCCTTGAAATCCGAAGGCATATTCTTGGGGTTGACTACCAGCACCTGCGGCACGTTGGCCATCAGCGCCAGCGGTACAAAGTCTTTTTGCAAGTCGTAATCTAGCTTGGGATACATGGAGGGTGCGATGGAATGATGCACCGCGCCCATGAACACGGTGTAGCCATCAGGCGCGGCCTTGGCCGCAATGCCGGCGCCCAGCGTGCCGCCAGCGCCGCCGCGGTTGTCGATGACCATTTGTTTGCCCGTGTTCTTGGCGAACTGGGCAGACAAGGGCCGCGCAAAGGCATCAGTGCCACCGCCAGCGGGAAAAGGCACGATCACCGTGACCGGCTTGGTAGGCCAGCCCGACTGCGCCTGGCTCCCCAAGGAGACAAGTGCAGCGCCCGCGGCTGCGGCTCGTAACACATCGCGTCGGGACGCGCCTGCATAAAAACTGTTCATCGGATGTCTCCTGTCGTTATCGCCATATTCCAAAACGGGTTCAGGCCCGGACAGACTGTCCCGACCCACATTGATCAAGAAGCCTCTTTTCAGTGGCTCCCGGACTCATAGGTCAAATGTACAAAACCTCGACCTTTGAGGACACGGGGATTTTCCCCTGTGCCAGCAAGCGGTGATTCTTGTCGATTCGCTTGAGGTCATAAAGGTAATTGACCATCAGACCGTACGACTGCTTGAGGCCTTTGGCCGAAAGATCGCCCGCCCAGTTGAGCCGCTCCACGCGCGCGCCATTACCCAAATGAAAACGCGCCACGGCGTCGAGCGGCCGGCCTTCGTGAAACTGTCGCCCGAGGTACTCGGCAGCGCAGCGCATCAGCAGGCG